>CAYNPF010000164.1:0-5616 GCA_964398895.1 uncultured bacterium | reverse complement strand
CCGGCCACAGAACCTTGCATCCCGCGGTCATCTCGCAGCCTCGGCTTGCGGTTCACGAATAGTCCCGGCTAGGGCTCACGAGACTCGCGATGATCGGCAAGACCTTCGATGGGATCTCGGGTTTCGGTGCGTACGGGGCGCGACACGGTGCGTGATACCGCTTCGCTCACTGCATGAGACACGCGGTCCCGCGCCACGCCCCTGGGCCAGTATTCATGCGACAACCCCGGCGCCAAGTCAATGCCCTTCGCGGCCGCTCCGCCCAACCCTGGACAGGCGGCTGACGGCGCGCGTCGCCGCGCGGCGCGCGGCTTCCCGCCACGTCGGAAATCGTGGAGAATGTCCGCTTCAAAGGACGCCATGTCCGCTCCGGCAGACGTGATCAACCCGCCACCAGGCCGATCGCGTCGCCCACGTTCCGTTCAGGAGACTCCCCATGCGCCGTCTGCTCGCGCCACTCGCCGCCGCCCTGCTGCTCGGATCGGTCCCGACCGTCGCCGCGGCCGAGCGCAGCGCACCGTCGAACCCGGCGCTCGACTCGCTGGTGGTCGCCGAGTGCTCCTTCGCGCGCATGTCGCTGGAGCAGGGCGTGCGCGACGCCTTCCTGCACTGGATGGCACCCGACGGCGTCATCTTCCATCCGCTGGCGAGCAACGCCCGCGAGGTGTGGAGCGCGCGCGGTCGCGTGAAGGCCACGCTCACCTGGAGCCCGGTCTTCGCCGAGATCTCGGCCGCCGGTGACCTCGGCTTCACGACCGGGCCGTGGATGCTGCAACCCGACGACACCGCCCGCGCCCCCGGCTTCGGGCACTACGTCTCGGTCTGGCAGCGGCAGGGCGACGGCAGTTGGCGCGTGGCGGTGGACATCGGCATCAGTCACGCTCGGCCCGCGCGCGGCGTGGGGATGGACGAGGCCACGCCGGGGCCGATGCATCGCGCCTACCGCAGCGACGGGGCGCTGCCCGATCTGATGGCGCTCGACCTCGCCTGGAGCGAGGACGCGCGGCAGCGCGGCGCGGTGGCGGCCTTCGCGCGACGGGCGGCGCGCGACGTGCGCTTCTGCCGCGACGGGCTGGCGCCGGTGATCGGCGCGGCGGGCGCGACGGAGATGATGCGACTCGTCCAGGGCACGACGCTCTGGGACCCCGACGCGCAGAAGGTCTCGCTCTCGGGCGACCTCGGCTGCACCTACGGCGTGCTGCTGCGCCGGCCGGGCCAGGGCGCCGACGCCGACTCCAGCGTCTACCTGCACGTGTGGCGCCGGGAGCCGGGCGGCTGGAAGGTGGCGCTGGCGCTGGAAAGTCCGCTGCCGACGTCGGCGCGGCGCTAGCCGATCCGCCCCATCTCGGCGGCGCCGGGCGGCAGGGAGCCCGGCACGACCCGCGGCGCGCGGGGCAGGAAGCGGCCCGCGCCGGGCTCGACGTCGAGCTTCCCGTCGGCGAAGCGGATCCGCCCGTTCACGACCACGTGGGTGACGCGGCCCTTCACCGTCATGCCCTCGTAGGGATTGCGGTCGCAGCGCGAGTGATGCGTGCGCGCGCTGCGCACCGACGTGCCCTGCGGGTCGTAGAGCACGAGGTCGGCGTCGCTGCCCACGGCGATCTCGCCCTTGCGCGGGTAGAGGCCGAAGATGCGCGCGGCGTTCGTGCTGCCGATCGCCACCAGCCGCTGCAGGTCGAAGCGCCCGGCGGCCACGCCGTAGGTGTAGAGCAGGGCGAGCCGGTCCTCGATCCCCGGCAGGCCGCCGGGGATGCGGGTGAAGTCGTCGAGCCCGAGCCGGCGCTGCTCCATGGTGAAGGGGCAGTGGTCGGTGCCGACGGTGTCGAGCGTGCCGCCGGCCAGCCCCTGCCACAGCGCCGCCTGGTGGCCCTGGCCGGCGGGCCGCAGCGGCGGGCTGCACACGAAGGCGGCCGCCTCGAAGTCGGGCCGGGCGAAGACGGTGTCGTCGAGCAGCAGGTACTGCGGGCACGTCTCGCCGTAGCAGCGCTCGCCGGCGGCCCGCGCCCGCGCCAGCGCCTCGACCGCCTCGCGGCAGGTCATGTGCACGATGTAGACCTCGGTGCCGTGCAGCTTCGCCAGCACCAGCGCGCGATTCGTCGCCTCGCCCTCGAGGCAGCTCGGCCGCGACAGCGGGTGGAACTCGGGCCCGAGGTCGCCGCGGGCGCGCAGCTCCTGCTGCAGCGCCGCCACCGCCTCGCCGTTCTCGGCGTGCACCAGCACCATCGCGCCGAGGCGGGCGGCGTGCTTCATCACCCGGAACATCTCGCCGTCGTCCACCATCAGCGTGCCCTTGTAGGCCATGAGCACCTTGAACGACGGGATGCCGTGCGCGCTCACCACCTCGCGCATCTCCGCCTCGAGGCCGTCGTGCCAGCCGGAGATGCCCATGTGGAAGCCGTAGTCCACGACCGAGCGCCGCGCGCGCTCCCGCCACTCGCCCAGCGCCTCGCGCAGCGGCTGGCCGCGCGTCGGGGTGACGAAGTCGAGGATGGTGGTGGTGCCGCCGGCCAGGCCGGACGCCGTGCCGGTCTCGAAGTCGTCGGCCGAGACCGTGCCGGCCACCGGCAGGGCCATGTGCACGTGCGGATCCACGAAGCCCGGGAGGACGTAGCGACCGCCGGCGTCGAGCACCTCGTCCGCCGCCGCGCGCTTCTCCAGCCGCTCGCCGATCGCGAGGATGCGCCCGTCGTCCACGTAGACGTCGGCGACGCGTCGCTGCGTCGCGGTCACGATCTCACCGTGCTGGATCAACAGCCCCATGACGCCTCCTGCCGGTCCCCACCGGGACCCGGCCGAGCCCCAGCCTACCGCATCCGCCGGTCGCGCACCGCCCTCACGGTCCCCGCGCGTCCGGCGGCGCCTCCGGGTACACGCTGCGCCAGCCCTCGGTGAACGAGCCGATCGTCGCCCCGACCACGGCGCCGGTGACGACCACGACCGAGCCGCCCACCAGTGCGATCGGCAGCGCGTCCTCCTGGTAGCGGCTGTAGGCGCGGTGGTAGACGAGCAGCACGATCGTCGAGAGCCCCAGCCCGAACAGCGCCCCGGACGCGAGCCCCCGGAGCGGCTCGCCGCGCGCCACCTGCACCTCGGCGATCGCGCTCCACGGCACGAAGTCCACCGGCGGCGGCGGGGGCGGCACCTCGCCGATGACCACCAGCGCCGGGCGCGGCGGGTGGTACGGCTCGCGCATGCGCAGGCCGTCCTCGCGCACCGTCGGCTTGAGCAGGATCGTCTCTCCCGCCGGGCCGAGCACGCGCACCTTCGCCAGGTGCCCGATGCGCCGCAGCAACGCGGCGCGCGTCGCCGAGTCGGGAACGGCCTCGGCGCGCGCGAGCAGCGGCAGCGCCGCCAGCAGGACGAGCATCGTGGCGATGCGCGCCCGCACCGGCTACCCCTTCGCCCAGTGGCGGACGTCGCGCAGCAGCGCGTGCATGTGCTTCCAGGCGAAGCGGGCGCGGCGCTCGCCCAGCCGCGCCAGCGGCACCCACTCGGCGTGGGCGGCGTCGTCGGCGGCGCGCGGGATGCCCCGGCGCCAGCGGGCGACGAAGTAGAAGTTCATGGTCGGGAACCAGCCGAAACCGCGGAGGAAGTAGCGGTCCCAGTAGAAGCCCAGCGGCTCGGTGCGGCCGACGGTGAGCCCCGTCTCCTCCTGCAACTCGCGCCGCGCCGCGCGCTCGAGGTCCTCCCCCGCCTCGACGAAGCCGCCCGGCACGTCCACGCAGCCGCGCCGCGGCCGGGCCGCCCGGCGCAGCAGCAGGACCTGCTCGTCGCGCACGACGATCAGCCCGGCGCAGGGTCGCGGGTAGTCGAAGATCAGGTAGCCGCAGTGCGCGCAGCCGATGTGCGGCGGGCGAACGCTCCGGTCGCGTCGCAGCGGCCGGCCGCAGCGCGCGCAGGGGAAGGTCGGGCCGCTCACGGCCTCTCCACCGTGACCACCGCGGGCAGCGGCACCGGCGGCGGCGGCGGCAGCGCGCCCGGCAGCCACTGGCCGAAGCTGGCGTAGCGGAAGTCGCCGGCGCTCACCAGCAGTTCGGCCTCGCGCCCGCCGTCCATGGCCATGACCAGCGCGAGGTCCAGTGGCAGACGCCGCAGGAGTTGCGCGAAGTCCCACAGGGTGTAGCCCCCCTCGGTGACCAGCACCACCAGCCGGCCGTGGCGATCCTGACCGACGGCGGTGCGGTCGGCGACCTGGTCGCTGTGCCGCACCCGCACCGTCCCGTCGCGATCGAGGAGCATGAACGACTGTGCCACCTCGTTCCAGCGCAGCGAATCGGTGTCGAGACCGTCGCGCGCCAGATCGAGCACGCGGGCGTCGAGGCCGCCGTCGCGCGGACCGGCCACCAGCGCCGCCTGGAAGGTGGGATGCCGGTGCCGCGAGATCCACGTCCCCTGACCGGCCAGCAGGCCCATGTAGGAGTAGTCGCCGTAGTACTGGCCGGCGTTGAACGCCGCCAGGGCGCCGCTGCGCCGCTGCCACTCGGTGAGATCGAGCGGGCGGCCCTCCGGCTCGCGGCTGAAGTGGTGCACGCGCAGGCGCACCTTGGTCGGGTCGAGGCGCAGGACGGCGAGCGTCGCCGAGCCGGAGCGACAGTAGGGCTCGCCGCGCAGCGTGGTGAACTCCACGCCGGGTGCCAGCTCGCGCCAGCGCGGGCCGCCGGTGTGCTGGCCGGTCAGGAAGGCGCCGACCACGACCGCCACCAGCGCGCTCACGCGTGCGACCGGGAAGTGCGAGCGCGTCATGGCGCCAGTCTGACGGCGGCCCGGGCGCGAGTCAACGCCGCCCGCCGCTCAGGCCCCGGGGTCGTACGGGCCCGGCGGCGGCGGTGGCGGGGGCGCCATCCGCGCCTCGACCATCGCCCGTTCCTGCCGCGCCGCGTTGAAGACGAACAGCGCGGCCAGCGGCAGCACCCAGCTATGGAGCAGGAACCACCCGGCCACGCCGAGCAGCACGGCCATCCCCTGGCCGATCCCGGAGGCGATGCGCGTGGCGCGCAGGAAGGACAGGCGCATCCCCAGCAGCGCGCGCAGCACGCGCCCGCCGTCCATGGGGAAGGCCGGGATCAGGTTGAACAGCACCATCGCCACGTTCACCAGCAGGAGCGTCTCGGGCAGGCCGTCGCCGAGGCGGGCGAGCAGGGTGGGCCGGCCGGTGAGGGCCAGGATCACCACCAGCACGATCGCGATGACCACGTTCACCGCCGGGCCGGCGATCGCCACCAGCAGCTCCTGCCGCGGGCGCGACGGCATGCGCTCGAGCCGCGCCACGCCGCCGATCGGCAGCAGGACGATGTCGCGGGTGCGCACGCCGAAGCGGCGCGCGGTCAGCGCGTGCCCCAGCTCGTGCAGGACCACGCAGGCGAAGACCAGCAGGGTGAGCACCACCGCCGCGAGCGCCGCCTCGACGTGGCCGGCGAGCAGTCCCTGGTCCACGGCCACCCAGGCCACGAACAGCAGGAAGGTGACGTGCAGCTCGAGGCGGATGCCGAAGAGGCGGCCGATGCTCAACGACCAGCTCATGGATCGTCTCCGGGACGAACGCGAACGACGGGGCCTGCCGACGTGGGTTTCCCGAACCTGTGGATGCGGCAGGTGGTCGCGAGGATACGCGCGCAG
>CAYNPF010000163.1:0-5667 GCA_964398895.1 uncultured bacterium | reverse complement strand
AGGGCCTCGAGCAGACGGAGCGCGTCGGCGACGTCGTCGCCGTTCCGGCGCAGCAGCAGCAGGTCGGTGAGGGAGAGCGCGGTCTCCGCGCGGGGCTCCCGCTCGAGCGCCCGGCGGTAACAGGCGATCGCGCTGTCCATGCGGCTCTCGTGCTGCAGGCTCTGGCCGACGTAGCCCAGCGCCTCGCCGGCGCCGGCGGCGTCGCCGGCGGCGATCGCGGAATCCGCGTAGGCGAGGAGCGTGGCGCGGAGCCGCTCCTGGGAGTCCGACAGCATCACGAGCGCCCGTGCGCGGGTGGCGGGTTCCTCGGCCAGCGCGGGGGCGACGAGGGCGAGCGACAGGACGGCGAGCAGCAGGTACGGCCTCATGCGGGATCTCCCCGGGAAGGTGTCGAGGTGGTGGTGGCGGCGCCGGACCGGGCCGATCCGACCGCGAGGATTGTAGCCGAGCCGGCGAGGGCACGACAGCCGCGCGGGAGAGCGTTGCCTGGCGGCGGTGTGCATGGCACGATGGCCGCATGTCCCGCGCCGCCGTGATCCACTCGCCCGGGTACGCCTGCGACATCGGCGTGCACGTCTTCCCCATGGAGAAGTACGGGCGGTTGCGGGGCTGCCTGGTGGCGGAGGGGTGTGTGAACGACGCGGAGATCCTCGAGCCGGCACCGGCCACCCGCGCGGAGCTGGCGCGGGTCCATGGCCCCGAGTACCTCGACGACCTCGAGGAGCTGCGCTGGACGCGGCGGACGCGCGGCTCCGAGCTGCCGCTCACCGCGGAGATCGTCCGGGCCTATCGGCTGGCGGCGGGCGGCACGACGCTGGCGGCGCGCGAGGCCCTGGTCCGCGGCTTCGGCGTCAACCTCGGCGGCGGTTTCCACCACGCCCACGCCGACCACGCCGAGGGCTTCTGCTACGTCAACGACATCGCGGTGGCCGTCCGCACGCTGCAGCACGAGGGCGCCGTGCGCCGGGTGGCGGTGGTGGACTGCGACGTGCACCAGGGCAACGGCACCGCCAGCCTGTTCCGCGGCGACGCGGCGGTCTTCACCTTCTCGATCCACCAGGAATACAACTACCCCTCGCCCAAGGAACCGGGCGACCTCGACGTCGGGCTGGAGGACGGCACCGGCGACGCGGAGTACCTGGAGGAGCTGGAGCGCGCGCTGGAACGGGTCTGGGCGTTCGCGCCCGAGCTGGTCGTGTACCTCGCCGGGGCCGACGCCTTCCGCGAGGACCAGTTGGGCGGCCTGGGGCTCACCGCGACCGGTCTCGAGTCGCGCGACCGCCTGGTGCTGGCGGGCTGCGCCCGCCGCGGCCTGCCTGCCGCGATCACGCTGGGGGGCGGCTACGCGCGGCGCCTCGAGGACACCGTGGCCATCCACCTCGCCACCTGCCGCGTGGCGCTGGAACTGGGCGGGGAGCGCGGCACGGAGGAGGAGCCATGATCCGCTGCTGGGAGACGGTGGACGGCGGGGTGCGCGCGGTCGCCGTCGCGGAGGCGGTGCAACGGGCGCTCACCGGTCCCGGTTGCGTCTGGATCGACATGGACGGGGAGACGCCCGGGGCGGTGAGCGCGGCGCTGGCGCCGCTCGGCATCCACCCGCTGGCGATCGAGGATATGGTGGTGGACGTGAACCGGCCCAAGGTGGACTCGTACGGCGGCTACGTCTACGTCGTCGTGCACTCGGCACGCTGGGACGACGACCGGCCCGCCCTGCGGGAGATCGACCTGCTGGTGGGCGAGCGCTTCCTGGTCACCCATCACGAGGGCGACACCCGCTCGGTGCTCACCGCCGCGGAGGTGCTGCCGCGCCGGCCGGAGCTGCTGACGCACGGGCCCGCGCCGCTCATGCACTTCCTGCTCGACGCGATGGCGGATCACTGGCTGCCGATCATGGACCAGATCGGCGACGAGGTGGACGACCTCGAGGAGTCGTTGTTCGACACGGCGGACGCGGCGCTGCACCGGCGCATCCTGCGGCTCAAGCGCGGGATGTCGGCGCTGCGCCGCATCGTCGGTCCGCAGCGCGACACCCTGCTGGCGCTGACCCGCGACGAGTTCCGGCCCATCCCCGCCGAGGTGCGCCCCTACCTGCGCGACGTCTACGACCGGCTGGCGCGGGTCAGCGACCTGCTCGACTCCTTCCGCGAGGAGACCGCGAGCCTGCTCGAGCTGCACGCCTCGCAGGTCTCGAACCAGACGAACGCGGTCATCAAGCGGCTCACCGTCATCGCCACCATCGGGCTTCCCCTGACCCTGGTGACCAGCTACTACGGGATGAACGTGGGGCCGGACCGGATCTTCCCGGAGTTCCACGGCCTCCCGGTGCATCCGATCGTGGTGGTGTGGCTGGTGGGATCGCTGCTGACGGCCGGGACGTGGTGGTACCTGCGGCGTCGTCGCTGGATGTGAGCGCGGGGGTGCGGGCGCGCCCGGTCGCCACGTCCGCGGAATCGGCGGCGAAGCCGCCGCGGAGCGTCGTGAGGAAGGGGGGGTACGCTCCGTTCACGCGAGACCTCCGCCCGGGCTGGCATCTCGCGCTGGGTGCAGCTCCCCACCCGCTCGGCCGAGCGGCCGCTTCCGCGGGGCACCTCGCTCCTGTGACCCCATGGACCGGAACGCCCGACAGGTCGCGCGCAGCGAACGCAACCCCGGGTCGGGATCGGAAGCTCCCCTGCCAGGGAGCACTTCCTGCCCGGCTGCGACGCGAGTGTCGGGCCGTGGGACGGGCGGTGTCAACGACGGAGGCCGGACGGGAGCGTTCCGCGTCCCCGTCCGGCCCTCGATTCGGCGCGTTCGTCGCTATCGCGTCGGCTTCGACGTCCCGCTCGCCGCTGGGCCCACGATCTCCAGGCGGGCATCGTCGTAGTGAACGTAGCCGGTGGCCGGCGCGTCGTAGGCCATCCACGCCCAGGTGACGCAGGCGTCGGGCGGCACGTCCAGTTCGACCGACAACTTCGTCCAGTCGCGCGTGAGGCTGACCGTCTCGCCGGGATTGCTCTGCAGTTCGCCACGCGTCGGGCTGGCGGCGTAGAGCCGGATGTAGGCCATGCCGTGCTGCAGGCTGTCGGTCTTCACCCACGCGCTGAGCCGCAGGCGGTGCCCGGCGACCTCCCGGCCCAGCACCTGCGCCGTGCCGGCACGGGCGCGGAAGGGGCCCTCGTCCCCGCTCGCGTAGCGCACCGAGGCGCGGCCCGAGTGCACGACGACGGTGTCGCGGTCGATGCGCTGGCCGCGATAGGGCGGCAGCGAGTACTCCCAGGCGTTGCCGTCGCCCTCGTAGCCCGGGTCGGCGAGCAGGTTCGTGCCCGCCGTCACGACCGGTGCGGGCCGGGCCGGCTGGGCCGTCAGCGAGGCGTCGTCGAAGATCACCTGGCCGGTGCCGAAGAGGCCGCAGCGCACGTAGACCATGTTGGTCGAGGGCGGCACGAACATCCGCACCTCGCGCCGCACCCAGTCGGTCTCCGGGGTGTCGAAGTACTCCCGCTTCCAGCCGAGGTTCAGGATCGGGTCGTCGAGCTTGTTGATGTTGAGCCGGCGGCCGGCGGGATCGCGGGGGATCCCCCAGGTCATCGCCATCTTGCCGATGGTGTCGCGGTACGCCTGCTCCATGATGTAGGCGCGCCCCTGGAGGCCGTTGCTGCGCGTCCAGACCGAGAACACGAGGTCCTTGCCCCACAACTCGGGCCCGACCATGAGCGCCTGGTTCCAGTTGTGCCACATCGGGAACAGCGTGCTGGTGTTGGCGACGCTCACGGCGTAGCGGCCGCCGTGCACGAGGAAGGTGTCGCGCCCGAAGAAGACGCTGGGCAGGGAGTTCAGGGACGTGTCCCAGGCGGCCGGGAGCCAGGGATGGTCTCCGAGCGGAGCCTCGAAGCCGGGATTGCGGAGCAGCTCGCCGGACAGCGACGGCGCCGGCGTGGCGGCGGGAGTCGCGGCGACGGCCGGAAGGGCGAGGAGGAGCAGGACGAACCCGAGGGCGGCGACGCCGAGCAACGACCGGGACATACCGGGTTCCTTTCGGAGATCGTGGATCCACGGAGGGTGGATACGGACCCCAAGAGTATCAGGAGGCGCGGTGGCAAAGGTCAAGGCGGTGTGTGGCCCCGCCGTTGCGGCCGCGGCGGGCGCTCCGATACAGTCCGGCGGCGTCTCCTCCTGCGCCCCGCCCCCCGGAGGCCCGCATGGGCGAGTGGTTCTTCGCATCCGATCTGCACGGACAGGGCGCCCTCTACGAGCAGCTCGTCGCCCTGGCGGCCGCGCACCGCCCGGCCGCGCTGCTCCTGGGCGGCGACCTGGCGCCGCATGCGTCCGGCGCCGAGGGGGTCCGCACCCAGCGCGTCTTCTTCGCCGGCTTCTTCGTCGAGTTCGCGCGCCGCCTGCGGGAGACGGTCCCGGAGATCGAGCTGCTCGTGCTGCCCGGCAACGACGACTGGGCGGCGAACCTGGACGTGCTCGAGGCGCTCGACGGCACCCTGTGGCGGGTGCTGCACGATCGCGTGGTGGACGTGGCCGGCACGCGCGTGGCCGGATCGGCCTGGGTTCCGATCACGCCCTTCGGCATCAAGGACTGGGAGCGCTGGGACGACGGCGAACCGGAGCGGCCGGCGCGGCTCGACGGCTGGACGAGCGGGCCGCGCGGGCTCGCGCCGCTGCGCTTCGACCCGGAGCGGCGGGAGCCCACCATCGCCGCCGCGCTGGCCGGACTGGCCGGCCGCGCGGGCGCGGAGGCCGTCTACGTGCTGCACTCGCCACCCCGCGACACCGCCTGCGATTGCACCGCGGCCCGGGTGCACGTGGGCTCGCGCGCGGTGCGGGCGCTGGTCGAGCGGCTGCAACCGCCCCTGGTCCTGAGCGGCCACATCCACGAATCGCCCCGCGTGGCGGGCGCATGGCGCGACGTCATCGGTCGCACCGCGATCGTGAACCCGGGGCAGTTCGGCTCGCCGCGGCTCTGCGGGGTCTGGTTCGATCCGCGGCGACCGGCCGCGACCCTGCGGCACACGGTGTACGCCTGAGCCGCGGGCGCGCGATTCCCGGGAATCCCCGGCGGGCCGGGGGAGTCGAATGGGGTAGACTGTCCCCGCCCGCCGTGAACCGACTCCGTCACTCCGAGGTACCGATGCGACGTCTCCTCGTCTCGATCGTCCTGCTGTCCTGCCTCCTTCCACCCGCCATCGCCGCCGCCGCCCCGTCCTGGCGCGGCTGGGACGACGGCCTGGCCAGCGCGGCCCGGCTCGGACGCCCGGTGCTGGCGGACGTGTACACCGACTGGTGCGGCTGGTGCCGGCGGATGGACCGCGACGTCTACGAGCGCGCCGACATCCAGGCCTACGTCGCCGCCCACTTCGTGCCGGTGAAGCTCGACGCCGAGGGCCGGGCGATGGTTCGCTACGAGGGCCGCGAGACGACCGGCGCCACCCTCGCGAGCCGGCTGGGCGTGCGCGGCTACCCGACCACCGTCTTCCTCGACGCGCGGGGCAGGCGCCTGCTGAACGTCCCCGGCTACGTGCCGGCGGACCGGTTCCTGCTGCTGCTGCGCTACGTCGCCGAGGGCCACGCCGAGCGCGGCGTGAGCTTCGACGACTTCGCGCGCAGTCCGGCGGCCCGCGCTCCGGCGCGGCGTTGACGACGGCGTGAGTCTCTTCGACGGCGCGCGCCTGGCCGCGC
>CAYNPF010000162.1:0-5700 GCA_964398895.1 uncultured bacterium | reverse complement strand
CACGGACCGACGACGGAGCGCTTCGTGCCCCTGGAGATCTTCGGACTGTGGGAGTACCTCATGGTCCACAAGCACAGCTTCGAGGTGCTCCATCCGCGGGCTTCGCTGTGGCTCGACATGGAGGATTCCCCCGATACGGCCTACGGCGAAGCGCAGTACGAGCGGGTGACGGAGGTCACGGCCTTCGTCTACTCGGAGCGCGACGGCATGTTCACGCGGGCGCGGCGCTACTTCGCCAGCGATCGCTGCGAGGAGCTGAAGCGGATCTTCCTCAGTCACTACCAGGACGGAGGCGGCCGTCTGCAGCCCCACCTGCGCGAGCGCCCCGGGATCTGGCTGCATCGCGAGATCGTCCCGGCCGAGGTCGGGCCCTGATCAAGCGGGCCCGATCCGGGCCCACGAGCTGCTCCGCCTCCGCGGGCGCCCCTCCGGGCGCCCGTTCCGTTCCGGCCCCGGAGGGCCGGTTTCGCCCCGCCACCCCCCCCGTCGTTTTCGCTAAGGCCCCGGCGGGAACGGGCCGATAAGGCCACCGAAAGGGTGGCGCTACGCGTGGCGATGGGGGCGGCAGCACCGACGAGCGGTCGGCCGGCCCCGGCCGGATGACGCGAAACGCTTCGACCAGCGTGGCGACCCCACCCGACGGCTCCGACGGCCCGGTTCCCGGCCCTTGTGCCCGGCGATCGCCGGGTCGCTCGTCCGTCCTCGAGGTCCCTGTGGAGAAAGGGCGGCAAGGGGCTCCATGGGAACCGGCCTCGTGACAGGGTGGGGTCGCACCAGGAGGGACGCGCCGTGGTGGTGGTGAGCTACTCGGGCAAGGAGATCAACGCCAAGCTCGTCTATTACGGGGCGGGTTTGAGCGGCAAGACCACGAACCTCGAGGCCATCTACGAGGCGGTGCCCGATACCAGCCGCGGCAAGATGGTCAGCATGAAGACGCAGTCGGACCGGACCCTGTTCTTCGATCTGCTGCCGCTCGACCTGGGCGAGATCATGGGGTTCAAGACGCGCTTCCTGCTCTACACGGTGCCGGGCCAGGTGTTCTACAACGCCACCCGCAAGCTCGTGTTGAAGGGCGCCGACGCGATCGTCTTCGTGGCCGACAGCGAGGTCGGCAAGATGGAGGAGAACAAGGACAGTCTCGCCAACCTCAGGGCCAACCTCGCGGAGTACGGGTTGAGCCTCGAGGAGATCCCCTGGGTCATCCAGTACAACAAGCGCGACCTGCCGAACGTGTACTCGGTGGACGAATTGAACGCCGAGCTGAATCCCGGCGGCAAGGTGCCGAGCTTCGAGGCGGTGGCGACCACCGGCAAGGGGGTCTTCGAGACCTTCCGCGGCGTGTCGCACCTGCTCATGGAGAAGGTGACCAAGGACCTCCGGCGCACGCCGTTCGCCGCGGCCGCCGCGCGCCCGAATCCCGTCGCCGAGGCGGCCCCGACCCGTGTCGAGCCGCTCCGCGGGCCGGCACCCATGGCGCCAGCGGCCGCGATCACCCGTGAGGTGCACGAGACGCCGCCGGCCCCGGCCGAGATGTCGGCCTCGCTGGACTACGGGCGGGAGATCCAGTTGCCGGGGGAGAGCCCGCAGCGGGTGAAGGCGGTGGCGGCGGCGACCGGCCTGCCCGCGGCGCCGGCCCGTCCCGCGTCGCCGACGACGCCGATCCGCCCGGTGCAGCCGGCGTCGGCCACCACGGTCCCGTCGTCCCACGCGACGCCGGCGGTGACGGCGGCGCCGACCGTGGCGGCCACGGTGCAGGCCGCAGCGGCACCCC
Source organism: uncultured bacterium (assembly GCA_964398895.1). Lineage (GTDB taxonomy): Bacteria > Eisenbacteria > RBG-16-71-46 > RBG-16-71-46 > RBG-16-71-46 > JANXPZ01. Next base: position 3,929 of record CAYNPF010000162.1, on the reverse strand, counting down.
GGGAGATGGTCGTGCCGGTGAAGGTGAAGGCGGGCGGGGCGCAGGAGATCGTCGTCCGCATCGTGCTCGAGCTGGAGAGCTGACAGTTCCCTGACGGACCGGGAGTGCGACCCGCACGGCGAAGGCCGTGCGGGTTCCGCATCTTCGGACGATCCGTCGTTGCCGCGGGGGTTGACACGCGTACCGCGGCGTTCGTAACGTCGAGGCCATGAAGACGCGTCGGATCGTCGTGCCCGCCCTGATGGTCGCGTTGTTCGCCGTGCTCGTCGCCACTCCGGCTCGCGCCGGAGCGCTCGGCGGCGGTTCGTTGTTCACTCCCCGCGTGCCGGTCAGCGCCTTCGGCCTGGCGCGCAACTGGGTCGATCCCGCGCGGCTGCACATCACGACGACCATGGCCATGGGTTCCTCGTGGGGGTCGGGCGGTACCAGCGCGCTGCAGACGACGACGCTGAGCTACAGCTTCAAGGCGCCGCTGGCGATGAGCGTCAGTCTGGGCAACGCGTGGGGCAACGGCGTGGCGCGGAACTCGTCGTCGTTCTACCTGCAGGGCTTCCAGCTCGCCTACCAGCCGACGCGGGCGCTGTCCCTCCACGTCGAGTACCAGGATCTGCGCTCGCCGCTGCAGTACGGGTACGATCGCTTCGATTCGCCGCGACGCTGGGGCTACTGAGCGTCGGGGCACCACCCCCTCTCGACGATCGGCTTCGATCTCCGGGGATCTCGCCGCGCCGCCTCGGCGTGTCGCGGGGCGGTGGTGCCCGGCGAGTCGGTCCAGCTAACCCGATGCCGCGGGCGGACATGAAGCCGCCCGGCGAAGTCCCCGCGCCGATGGATGAGGCCCGCGCGCGCGCCCGGGCCGACGGTCACCGCGCACGCCGACGTCCGCCGCGCGACCCCGGGGGACTTGGATCGTCCGGCCGGTTGCGTCTATTCTCGCGTTAAGTTGCTACTGGTCCAAGCCGATACGCTGTGGTGTAGGGGTGAGGGCTGCCCCGTATAGGCGCGGAGGTGGCTGCAAGATGCTGGTCCTAACAAGGAAGTTAGGCGAGAACATCCGGATCGGGGACGCGGTCAAGATCACGGTTCTCGAGGTGCGCTCGGGCCAGGTGAAGCTGGGCATCGAGGCGCCCCCCGAGGTGAAGGTGCACCGGGAAGAGATCTATGCCCGCATCCAGGAAGAGAACCGCCGCGCCCAGCGCGGCCGGCCGGGCGAGGCGGAGACGCCGGGACCCGGAGGTGATCCGGGAAGAACGAGCGGGACGCGGTGACCGGCGGGCCCGGGCGGCCGACGACGGCCGCCCGGCCACGCGCCGGACGAGCAGGGCACGCCGCGGGGGGAGCATGGAGCGCGGTTCACAGCGCGTGCGCATGGAGCTGGTCCCGGAGGAGTACCGTACTCCGCGCCGGGGCGACGACGGGGGAGTGCGCTGGGCACGGGTGAACGCCGCGCGCGCCCGGATCGCCGCCGGCTACTACGACCGCGAGAACGTGCGCGAGCGCCTGCTCGACGCGCTGCTCGAGGAGCTCACCGAGCCGTAGCCGCCGCTTCGTGAGGGACTCCGGCCGATCTCGCCCGACCGCCCGCCGTGTCCCGGCGGGCTTTTCGTTTGCCCGCCTCGTCTGCGATACTGCCGGCACGATGGAGCGTCCACGGTGGTGAAGCCCAGCGCGCCCGCGCGCGCGGCGGACACGGCTCCGCTGGAGGCCGCCGGTCGGCTGCTCATGGCCGACGCGGACCACGCGGTGCTGTTGCTCGATGCGCGGGGACGGGTGACGGCCGCCAGTCCCGCGGCGCGGCGCCTGCTGGGGGCTCGCGGTTCGCTGCGCGGCCGTCCGGCCGCGACGCTGGTGCGCGCGGTCGTGCCCGGCGACGACCCGGTGGCGGAGGCCTATCGCGCGGCGACGACCGAGCGCGAGCTGCTGCTGGCGGCGCCCGGTGGAGGCGAGGTCCCGGTGCTGTTGCGCGGTTTCCGCTTCGGCCGTCCGCCGCGGGTGCTGCTGGTGCTCCGCGACCTCACCCAGCCGCGCCGCATGCAGCAGGAGCTGCGTCGCCACGAGCGGCTCGCGACGCTGGGGCAGCTCTCGGCCGGAGTGGCCCACGAGATCCGCAATCCCCTGGCCGGCATCGGCACCAGCGCGCAGGTGCTGCTGCGCCGCTTCGAGCCGCGGGACGAGCGGGCGCGCTTCGTGCGCGTCATCCTCGACGAGGTCGGCCGCCTCGACCGGCTGGTGACGAACCTGCTGCAGTACGCGCGGCCGCGCACTCCGGAGCTCAAGCCCGGCCGGCTGGCCGACTGCGTGCGCCGCGTGCTGGAACTGTCGGCCGACTCCTTCGCCCAGTCCGGGGTGCGGACCGAGGTGCAGGTGGCGCCGGGGGCCGGGCCGCTGTGGATCGACACCGACCTCGTCACGCAGGTGCTGCTCAACGTGACGCTCAACGCCGTGCAGGCGATGCCGCAGGGCGGCACGCTGCGCTACGAGGTGCGACGCACCCGTCGTCGCCGCGCCCCGCGCGGGCCCGGCCGGCGCGCCGCCGACGGGGGCGGGACCGCGCGGCGGACGCCGGGTGGCGCCGGCAGCTGGTTCGCCGTCCAGCAGGTGCGGGTGACCGACACCGGCACCGGCATTCCGCGCGGCGTGCTGGCCAAGCTCTTCGATCCGTTCTTCTCGACCAAGCCCCGCGGCTCGGGGCTCGGTCTCTCCATCTGTCAGACGATCATGCAGGAGCACGGCGGCTCCATCGAGGTGGCCAGCCGTGAGGGCCGCGGCACCACCGTGCTCCTCGACTTCCCCGTGGAGAAGCGAAATGGCGAAAGGCGAGGAACCGGCGCGGACGCAGCCGCCGCGCACGCTGCTCATCGTTGACGACGAGCGCTCGCTGCGCTTCAGCATCGGCGAATGGGCCCGCGACGCCGGCTACCGTCCGCTCGAGGCCGAGGACGGCGAGGCGGCGCTGGCCCACGTGCGCGAGCAGGCGGTGGACGCCGTTCTGCTCGACCTGAAGCTGGGCGCCGACGACGGTCTCGAGGTGCTGAAGCGGCTCCGCGCCGAGGAGCCGGGCCTGCCGGTGCTGATGCTGACCGGGCACGGCACCATCGAGCACGCCGTCCGGGCCACGCGGCTGGGGGCGTTCGACTTCATGCTCAAGCCGCCGGACCTCGACCACCTCGGCATCGTGCTGGAGCGGGCGCTGGAGCACGGCCGCCTGTTCCGCGAGGTGGACTCGGCCCGGCGCGAGAAGCTGCCGCCGATCATCGGCGCCAGCGCGGGGCTGAAGGGCGCGCTGCAGCGCCTCGAGAAGGCGGGCAAGAGCCTGACTGCGACGGTGCTGCTGCGCGGCGAGACCGGCTCGGGCAAGGGGCTGCTCGCGCGCTACCTGCACGCGCACAGCGCGCGCGCCGACGCACCGTTCGTCGAGTTGAACTGCAGCGCCATCCCCGAGCAGCTGCTCGAGAGCGAGCTGTACGGCCACGAGAAGGGCGCCTTCACCGACGCCAAGCGCTTCAAGAAGGGCCTGTTCGAGCTGGCCGACGGCGGCGCCCTGTTCCTCGACGAGATCGGGGAGATGACGCCGGGCCTGCAGGCCAAGCTGCTGCACGTGCTCGAGACCCGCACCTTCCGCCGCGTCGGCGGCGGCAGCGACATCACCGTGGACGTGCGGGTGATTGCCGCCACCCACCGCGACCTGCAGAAGGCGGTCGCCGAGGGGCGCTTCCGCGAGGACCTCTACTTCCGCCTCAACGTCGTGCCCATCGAGGTGCCGCCGCTGCGCGAGCGCCCCGAGGACGTGCGCCTGATGGCCGAGCACTTCATCGCCCAGTTCTGCCGCGAGCTGGCGCGCCCGGCGGTGCGGCTGCACCCGGACGCGCTGCGGGTGATGCTCGCCTACCGCTGGCCCGGCAACGTGCGCGAGCTGCGCAACCTGATCG
>CAYNPF010000161.1:0-5719 GCA_964398895.1 uncultured bacterium | reverse complement strand
CGCCCCGCCGAAGAAGCCCGCGCCGATGCCGGCGGCGACGGCGCTGCCCGACGACAGGGCCAGGCCCAGCAGCAGGATGGGAACGATCCTCTTCATCTGCGAACTCCTCCAGGCACCGGTCCGCACCCGCCCGCGGACCGCATCAATGGACCACGCGCACGGCCATGATCCGGGCCGAGGCGTGGCGGGTGAGTCGCTCGGCGAGCTGCTCGAGCATGGTCGAGAGGTGCGGATCCACGCGCTCGGTCGGACAGAAGACGACCACCAGCAGGCGCGTCGTGTCCCCGGTCACGGCCGTGCGGAGCGAATCCGAGGTGGGCGCCCCGAACGGCCCCTCGTCGTCGGCCAGCAGCAGCCGCCCGGCAAGGTTCACCCGCTGCTTGCGGATGCCGCCGTAGCCCTCGCCCTCGCGCCCGGCCCGCACCCGCACCGCGCCCCGCACGGTCACGCGATCGTAGAGCCCGAGTGGGAGCTGGTGCTCGAGCGAGCACAGGTTGCAGATGTCCACCGCCAGATTCACGCGCGGCAGGCCCCGGCCCTGCACGACGCGGCGCATGAGCGCCTCGCTGCTCGGGCGGGTCTTGGTCGGATCCACGCCGAGCCGGTGGAAGAGAGAGCGCGTCTCGGCCACCCCGGGGATCTCGGCCGGCGCCCGCTCGCCGAACTGCTCGACCAGCCGGGCCCCGACGCGCAGGCACTCCTCGTCGAACGCGGCGGGCACGGGGTCGAGGCGCACGTCGTCCGCCTCGAGCAGTCCCAGCGCCAGCGCGCCGCGCAACGAATCGTCCACCACCAGGCTCAACTCGGGCGCATGGGCGTCCATCGGGCCTCCCCTCGCCGCGCCGGCCCCGGCGGCTCCGGGACCGCTCCCGCGCGGTACCTGCGCCACGGGGCACACGGCTCTGCCGCGTGCCCCGGTGCCTTCCTCACGATTCCGAACCGCAACGAATCAACGCATGGGCGGCGGGAAATCCCTTTCCGACCCAACAGCCGGGATGATCAGTTGTCTTCACTCCCTGCTGCCAAACTTCATTGTCTTCGCCGCCCACGCGACATCTCGGGCTGGTGTGGGCGTCGCTTCGATGGGCGCCGCGGTCACGATCCGATGACGACCGTCGGCAATCTCGTGGGCGCAACATAGCGTGAAACGCGTCGCGTTCCAAGTGGGAATTCGCGAGCGGGCCATCCGGCCCGCCGGGCGCAACGAACGTGCCGAAGGCGCAGCGGGGACGGAGTCTCAGACCCCGCGCTCGGGCAGCTTGCGTTCGACCGAGACGACGTGCCAGCGGCGGCGTTCGGCAGCCTCGCCCAGCTCGACCTCGTCACCGATGGCCAGTCCCATCAGCGCGCGACCCACCGACGACTGGAACGAGATGACGTTTTCACCGAGATGGTGCTCGTCCTCGCCCAGCACCCAGTAGGTGCGCAACTCCTGACCCTCGTTCTCGATGACGACCTCGGTGCCGAGCCCCACCACGCCGTCCCGGTACTCGGCGTCGTCCACGAAACGGGCCCGCGCCAGGCGGAGCTGGAGCGAGGCCACCAGCCGGCTGGCGTTGGCCTGCTTCAGCTTGGCCGAGTGGTACTCGGCGTTCTCGCTGAGGTCCCCCAGCTCGCGGGCCTTCTGGATCGCGGCCGGGATCGTGGTCTTGAGCTCCCGCTCGATCCGTCCGAGCTCGCCCTTGAGCCGCTCCCAGGTCGCGTGGGTCATGACCGCGAGCTCCGTGCCCTCGGCCTGTTGACCGACCCCGCGGAACAGCTTGTCGGCACGGCGTTGCCGCTCGGCGCGGATCACCGCCGCCTCCTCCGGCAGTCCCAGGTGCTCGACCGCCTCGAGCGCCGGGAAGAGGTAGCGGTCACTCGAGCGCCAGGAGCGGAACAGTATGCGCACCTTGAGCTGCACCTCCTCCGGGCAGGTCTGCCCGGCGAGCCACCGGGCGAACGCCCCGTCCGGCTCGAGCCAGCGCTGCACCTTGTCGGCCACCGACCGCTTGGGGCGGTCCTCGATCAGGGTCATCGCGGACCACAGCAGCAGCCAGGCGTCGTCCACGGGCGCGGCGGAGGCCAGCTCGTCCTCGATCAGCCGCAGGGCGGCGCCGGGGTAGCGCGGCGCCTGGGTGAGCAGCGCGTGGCGCAGCGCGCGGCGGCCGGCGTCGTCGAGCGCGCCCCGCAGCCGCTCCGCCTCCTCGCGCACCGACGCGAAACGGGAATCCAGCGCCGAGAGGATCGCGGGGGTGCCCGCCTCCGCCTGGTGCGACGCGGCCAGCAGCGCGAGCTGCTCGGCCTCGCCCGGCAGATCGGTGACGGCCAGCCCCTCCTCCCACAGCCGCGACAGCACCGCGCGCCAGTCCACCGCGCGGTCCGGGTACCAGCGGGCGAAATACAGCCCGGCGCGCACGCGATCGTCGCGCTCGCCCTTCTCGTCGAACAGGGCGCGCTCGACGAAGCGCCCGAAGCGCGGCACCAGCGCCGGCTCGGCGTCCGGATGCTGCGCCAGGAACTTGCGCAACGTGGCGAGGTTCACCCGCGCCGGCTTGCGTACCTCGAGCGTCGGCAGGGGCCCCTCGGACGTCACCACCGCCTCGGCCGCCGGCTCGTCGCCGCGCCGCAGGCGGTAGACCTGCTCGAACGCCCGCGCCGCGTCCACCCGGGGATGCGCGGGCAGCGCCGCGCGCGCCTGGCGCCAGAACGAGGTCCACTCCTTCGCCCCCACCAGGTCGGCGCCGACCAGGAACACCTTGAGTCGCTGCGCGTCGCCCTCGCCGCCCAGCGAGTCCAGGGCGCGGACCACCATCTCGGCCGGCTCCTCCTGCCGCAGCCGCGCCACCTCCTCGGGCCGGGTGAGCAGCAGCACCCGCAGGTCCTCCTCGGCCAGCGGCTGCAGGGAGCGCAGCGCGGCGGCGTAGGGCATGCGGTGTCCCTTCGAGCGGGCGAAGTCGATCACCAGCGCCTCGCCGTCGTCCTCACGCACGCGGCCGGCCTGGAACGTGCCGTGCCACACCGCGCGGCCCGGCGGCAGCGCGGCGATGCGGTCGAAGCGCTCGATCGCCTCGGCCAGCGGCCGCGCCGGCTCGGCCACGCCGGACGCCGCGATCACCGTCGCCGCGTCGGGCAGGCCCGCACCCGTTCCCTGGCGCAGCGACTCGACCAGCGCGGCGCGGAAGCGCGCCCCGCCGGCGCCGCCCTCGCCCGCCAGTGCCGCGGCGACGATGGCGCGCAGGGCCGACTCGCACTCGCCGGCCCGCCCGCTGCGGGCCACATCGGGAAACGCGATGCCGACGAGCTGCTCGCACTCGGCCAGCGCCCCCCGCTCGGCCGGGCCGGTGAGCACGCGCAGCAGGACGACCAGGCCGTCGGTGGCGCCGCGCTCGACGAACTCGAGCGCCGCCTCCTCGAGGCCGACGAAGCGGTCCTGCGCCGCGAAGGCCGGCAGCAGCGAGGCGAGCAGCGCCAGGCGGTGCTCGATCTGCCCGGCCTCGCCCAGCCGCTGGGCGAAGAGGAGCCCGAGCTCGAGGTCGTCGGGCACGATGCGCAGCGCCCGCTCGAGCGCGTCGAGGCGGGCCGGGTCCACGCCCAGGCCCTCGTGCGCCCGCACCAGCAGCCGCGCGCCGGCCTGTGTCTCGCCCAGCTCCAGGCTGCGCTCGGTCACGGCCGCGAGCGGCTCCCATTGCTCCGCGGCGGCGAGGCGCTCGCCCAGCGCCAGCAGGGTCTGCAGCGCGCGTTCGTGATCGCCGTGGCGCTCGCAGGCCAGGGCGAGCAGGTACTCGGTGCCGGCGCTGCAGCCGGGCTGCAGCTTGCGGCCGGCGCACTCGTCGCGCAGCAGGACCAGCGCGCCCTCGGCCTCGACCTCGGTGACGAAGGCCTCGAGGCGGGTGCGGTTCTCGGGGGACAACTCGGCGGCGTCCTCGCCGCGCAGAACGGACGAGAGGAAGGTACGGAAGCTCATGGGGATCCCGGCTGAGGTGTGGGGCATGGGTGGCAAAGGGGACCCATCTTCACGCACGTTGCACCGCGTGGCAAGGCGGGCGCGGTCACTTGTGCGGCCGCGGGGTCCTCCCTAGACTGGAACCATGCGGATCTACACGCGCACCGGCGACGACGGCGGCACGGGTCTGCCGGGCGGAGGCCGGCTGGCCAAGGACGCCCCGCGGATCGAGGCCCTCGGCGAGGTGGACGAACTCGACGCCGCGCTGGGCCTGGCCCGTGCCCGCGACCCGGGCGGCCCGCTACAGGCCGAGCTGCTCACCATCCAGGGGAAGCTGCTCCGTCTGGGCGCCGAGCTCGCCGCGGCCGGGACTGCGCCGGCGGCTCCCGGCGAGCGGCTCGGTGACGACGACGTCGCCGCGCTCGAGCGCTGGATTGATCGCCTGGAGGCCGACCTCCCTCCGGCCACCACCTTCGTCCGGCCGGGCACCACGGTCGAGGGGGCGCTGCTGCACGTCGCCCGCACCGTCTGCCGGCGCGCCGAGCGGCGCCTGGTCACCCTGCGGCGGAGCGAACCGGGCAGCCCGGTGCCGCTGCGCTACCTGAACCGGCTCGGCGACCTGCTTTTCGTCATGGCCCGCTGGTACGACCGGCAGGGGTCTGGACAATCGGACGCCCCGCGGGGATAATGCCCCCGCACACCTTCCGAGGAGGACCCGCGCACCGGGTGCCACGCGGCATCGCACCCGACCGCGCCCCTCGTGAGTGGCTCCCCACCCTGGCGCTCGCGCTCCGCCGGCTCTTGCTGCGCCCGCGGACGTGACGATCCGGGATGGCCCGGCGCGGGTCCGGGGACGAGGCCGGGAGGAATGCCGGGGAGCAGGAGTCCCCGGGCGCGACGGGCGGCCACCGATTCGGGTGGTCGGCGAGGTGAGGAGCCTCTCCACCTCCCCCGCGCCGGTCGGCAGCTTCGACGTCCCTGTCGGCCACAAGCTGCAGGAGAGGCAGTAGCTGGTGCGCTTCGCGGTCCGCACGGTCGCGGGGCGCTCGGACCCAGGATCGTCGGGTAGAGACCCGGGGACGCGGTGGTGCTGGACCGCGCCCGGACGGGCTTCCTCGCTCGATCCGGCCACGAATCGGCCGCGTCGCTCGCCGGCGCCCATCGGCACGCCTCATGGCGCCGGGGTGGGGGACGCACAGAAGGAACATCCATGAGATCACGTCGTCGCCGGCCCCGAGGACCCCGCCCACCGCAGCAGCCGATGATGGACGCGGGTGATCCCGGCGCCCCCCAGGCCAGCGCCGGAGACACCGGACCCTCCGGTCCCGTGCCGCAGTCCCAGGGTCCATCCCAGCGCCAGCCCTCCGGGCTCAACCGACGGCGGCGGCGGCGCGGGCGTGGCGGCAACCGCCCGCTCAGCAATGCCGCACCGCAGCCCTACACGAACCCGCAGGGCGGGCAGCGCCCCCAGGGGCAGCGGCGCGGACGCCGCGGGCGCAGCGGCGGCGGCAACGGGCAGCCACAGCGGCGGCGCGGGTTGGAGCTGCTCCGCGACCTGCAGCAGGCGGGAGCGGCGCTCGACCCGACCGAACGGCTCGTCCTCGAGCTGCTGCCGGGCCAGGGGCTGCCGCCCTACGGCGATCGCCTCACCGGCCGTTGCATTGACATCATCTCGCCGCTCGGCCGCGGCCAGCGCTGCCTGATCGTCTCGCCACCCAAGGCGGGCAAGACGCGCATCCTGCAGAGCATCGCCGCGTCCGTCGCCACCAACCACCCCGAGGTGGCGATCTACGC
>CAYNPF010000160.1:0-5722 GCA_964398895.1 uncultured bacterium | reverse complement strand
GAAGACCCGGCGCCGGTCCTCGCGGTTGGTGGCGGCGCGGTACTGCGTGTAGGCGGCGTCGTCGAGGCGCGCCTTCTCGCCGGTGGAGAGGGTGACCTCGGGGTAGGGCATGTCGGCGGCCTTGAAGATGTCGTAGGTCTCCGACGGTGCCTGGGTCATGAGTCCGGCGCGCGAGACGATGCGCTCCTCGCCGGCGGTACCCGTGTGCGGCGCGTAGCGCAGGATGTCCTCGAGCCAGTTGCGGTAGGGGGCCAGCCGCGGCTCGGCGGCCACGAAGGCGTTCACCTTCCCGGCCCCGAGGGCGAGGATCTCGGGCCGCATCCAGGAGATGGCGGCGGCGAAGTCCACGCCGAGCTGGTCGGACATCCGCGACAGCTCACTGGGGCGGCTCAGGCGCGCGTCCTCGTCCTTGCGCAGCGTGGCGTAGATGCGCAGCCGGTAGTAGGCGCTGTCCACCGCCATGCGCGTGGCCAGGGCGGTGTAGAAGACGTCCGCCGACTCGCCCAGCCGGCCCTGGAAGCGCGCCAGCTCGGGCAGGCGGGCGGCGATGGCGTCGCGGGCCTCGAGCCAGGCGGCCTCGGAGGCATAGAGGTCGGCGGTGCGCCACTTGTAGACGTCGGGTACGTCGGCGCGCTCGGTGGCGCGCGCCGGGGCGGCGAGACCGCCGGCCAGCACGGCGACGGCGAGGACGGCGAGCAGGAAGCGCGAGGGCATGGGGCTCTCCTTGACCGGGAACGGGCGAGCCGCGCCGGCGCCCGCACGATCCCGGGCGCCGTGCACGCGGCACTCTGTCAGCCCGCGCATGGTAGGACTCCGGCCGGCTCCGGGCGAACCGGCCGGGGCGAACGGGCAGTCCGGGGCGACGAGCGCGGAGGGGACCGCCGGGGCGGCCCTCCCGGCGGTCTCCCTGGCCGCGCGCTCAGGGCTTCCGCGCGAGCAGCCGTTCCATCTCGTCCATGATGCCGTTCATCTCCTTCATGGCGGCGTCGAACGGCGCCGAGGTGGTCATGTCCACGCCGGCCTCCTGGAGCAGGACGATCGGCTCCTTCGAGTCGCCGGCCTCGAACAGCCGCAGGGCGGCGTCCCGCTGCCGGGTCACCGGCTTGCGCAGCGCCGCCTCGGCCCGCATCTGGGCCGCGATCGAGCTGGAGCCGATGATGCTGGTGGCGTACTGGAAGACGTAGAAGTTGCGATAGAACTGGTCGATCAGGCTCCACTCGACGGAGTAGAGGCCGTCCACCCGGCAGATGCCCTGGTCGTGCCCGTAGTACTCGCGCAGCAGCTTCAGGTAGAACTCGTTCAACTTGTCGCCGGTGAGCGGCTCGCCCCGTTCGGCCATCTCGTTGATGCCCAGCTCGAACTCAGCGAACAGCACCTGGCGGAACATCGTGGTGCGCAGGTCGTCGAGGCGGCTGCCGAGCAGGAACAGCCGCGTGTCGCGGTCGCGGGTGTGGTCGAGCACGTAGTGGAGCAGCAGGTTCTCGTCCAGCGTCGAGGCCACCTCGGCGATGAAGGTCTTGTAGCCGCTGGTGACGTAGGGCTGGTGGGTGGCCGACAGCCAACTGTGCATCGAGTGGCCCGATTCGTGGGCGAGCGTCGAGACGTCGTCATAGAGGCCGTTGAAGTTGAGGAGCTGGTAGGGGTGCGCGCCGTAGACGCCGCCGCTGTAGGCGCCCGATTGCTTGCCGGTCGTGGGCATCCAGTCCACCCAGCGGCTGGCGTAGCCGCGCTTGAGCGTGGCGACGTAGTCGGCTCCGAGTGGGGCCACCGCGGCCAGCACCAGTTCCTGGGCCTGCTCGGGCGTGTAGTGCAGGTCCACCTGCTTGACGATGGGGGCGTAGAGGTCCTCGTAGCCGAGGGTGTCGAGCCCCATCATGCGCCGGCGCAGCCTCAGGTAGCGGTGCAACGTCGGCAGGTTGGCGTGCACGTCGGCGATGAGCTGGGTGTAGACCGCCGGGGGCAGGGCCGACGGGAACAGCGCCGCCTCCAGGCACGAGGCGTAGTGGTGCGCGTCCTTCTCGAACAGGTGGGTGCGGACCTCGGCATCGAGGGCCGTGCCCAGGCTGCGGGCGAAGTCCTGGTGGGCGCCCCAGAAGGCGCGGAAGACACGGCGCCGGTCGTCGCGGTTCGCCGCGGCCCGGCAGCGCACGTAGGCGGCGTCGTCGAGGCGGACCTTCTCACCGGTCGAGAGGACGATCTCGGGGTAGGGCATGTCGGCGTACTTGAGCACGCCGTAGAAGTCGGTCGGGGTCGTGGTCATGCGGCCGGCCTGCGAGATCAGCCGTTCCTCGCTCGCCGTGCCGGTGTGCGGGGCGTAGCGCAGCACGTCGTCGAGCCAGGGGCGGTACGGCACCAGCCGCGGCTCCTGTGCCACGAGGTCGTGGATGCGGTCGGCGCCGAGGGCGAGCAGTTCGGGCCGCATGTAGGCGACGGCGGCGTAGAAGTCCACCGCCAAATGGTCGGCCATGCGGGCCAGCTCGCTCGGGCGGCTCTCGCGCAGGTCCTGGTCGCGCAGCATGGTGGCGTACGAGTTGAGCCGGGCGAGCGCGCTGTCCGCCGCCTCGCGCGCGTCGAGCGCGGCGAAGAGGACGGCGCCGGATTCGCCCAGGCGCCCCTGGTAGGCGGCCAGCCCGGGCAGCCGGGCGGCGATGCCGTCGCGCGCCTCGAGCCAGGCCGCCTCGGAGGCGTAGAGATCGGTGAGCCTCCACTTGTAGAGGTCGGGCACCTGGGAGCGCTCGGTGGCGCCGGCGGATGCCGCGGCGCCGAGGAGGGTGAGGACGACCACGGCGAGGATCAGGCGCTGCGCGTTCATGCGACCCTCCTGCGGGGAAAGGTGGCGGGCCGGGCGAGATCCCGGCCCCGATCCCGGGCAGCATAGGAAGGGGCGTGGGGCCGGAGCGAGGCGGGCCGGGCGAACGGGTGGTACCCGCCGACGAGCGCGGCCGGGCGCCGCGCCGCCGCCCCGGAAACGCGACCGCCGGACCGATGCGGCCCGGCGGTCGGTGCCCCGAGCGGGGCGGGGATGTCGTGGGGCTACTTCTTCGCCAGCAGCTTCTCCATCTCGTCCATGATCGAGTTCATCTCGTGGATGGCCGCGTTGAACGGGGCGGAGGTGGTCATGTCCACGCCGGCACCCTTGAGCAGGTCGATCGGGTACTTCGACCCGCCGGCCGCGAGCATGGCCAGGTAGGCGTCGCGGCTCCTCGTCGTGGCCTTGCCGCCCTTCAGCGCCGCGTCGGCGCGGATGTTCGCCGCGATCTGCGAGGAGGCCGTGATGCTGGTGGCGTACTGGAAGACGTAGAAGTCGTAGTAGAAGTGGGGGATGTAGGCCCACTCGACGCCGTAGAGGTCCTTCACCTTGCAGACGCCGGCCGCGTCGCCGTAGTAGTCGCGCACCAGGTCGAGGTAGAGCTGGGTCAGGCGCTCGCCGGTGATCGGCTCGCCCTTCTCGCCCATCTCGTGGGCCTTGAGCTCGAACTCCGCGAACATGGTCTGGCGGAAGAGGGTCGTGCGCAGCCCGTCGAGGTAGGTGCCGAGCAGGAACAGCCGGGTGTCGCGGTCCCTGGTCTGGTCCAGCACGTAGTGCAGGAGCAGGTTCTCGTTCAGCGTCGAGGCCACCTCGGCCACGAAGATCTTGTAGTCGTGGGTCGCGTAGGGCTGCGTCTTGTCGGCGAGGTAGGTGTGCATCGAGTGGCCCGACTCGTGGGCCAGGGTCGAGACCTCCTCGTACAGCCCGGTGAAGTTCTGGAGCTGGAACGGATGCACGCCGTAGGCGCCGGTGCTGTAGGCGCCGGAGCGCTTCCCGGTGGTGGGCACCCAGTCCACCCAGCGCGTCTCGTAGCCGTGGCGGAGCGCGGCGACGTAATCGGGCCCGAGCGGAGCCACCGCCTTCAGCACCAGGTCCTTGGCCTGGTCGGTGGTGTAGCGCAGGTCCACCTTCCCGACGATCGGCGCGTAGAGGTCCTCGTAGCGCAGCGTGTCCAGGCCCATCATGCGCTGGCGCAGCTTCAGGTAGCGGTGCAGCGTCGGCAGGTTGGCGTGCACGTCGGCGATGAGCTGCGTGTACACGGCCGTCGGGATGTTCGAGCCGAACAGGGCGTCCTCGAGGCACGAGCCGAACTTGTGCACGTCCTTGTCGAACATGTGGGTCTTGATGTTGCCGTCCATCATCGTGCCGAGGGTGCGCTCGTAGCCCTTGAAGGCCCCGAAGAAGGACTGGAAGACCAGGTCACGGTCGGCCCGCACCGTGCTGGCGCGGTACTTGGTGAAGGCCTGGGCGTCGAGACGCACCTTCTCGCCGCTCGAGAGCGTGATCTCGGGGTAGGGCAGGTCGGCATCCTTGAAGGTCCGGTAGGACCCGCCGGCGATGTCCGACATGATCGAGGCCTGCGAGGAGATCTTCTCCTCGGCCGCGCTCAGCGTGTGCGGGGCGTAGCGGAGGATGTCGTCGAGGTACATCCGGTAGGGGGCCAGCCGCGGCTCGGCGGCCACGAAGGCACTCACCTTCTCGGCGCCGAGGGCGAGGATCTCCGGCCGCACGTAGGAGAGCGTCGAGTAGTACTGCACCGCGAGCTGCTGGGCGATCTGCGTCATCTCGCGCGGCTTGCCGACGCGGGTGTCCTCGTCCAGCCGCATGCTGGCGTAGACGTAGAGCCGGTTGAAGTCCTGGTCCAGCGCCATCATGGCCGAGATCGCCTGGTAGAAGACGTCGGCCGACTCGCCCAGCCGCCCCTGGAACTCGCCCAGCTTCGGGATGCGGGCGGCGATGTCGTCCTTGGCCTGGTACCAGGCGTCCTCGGTGGCGTACAGGTCGGCGGTGTTCCACTTGAGCTGATCGGGGACGTTCGTACGCTCCTCCGCGCGGACGGTCGGGACGACGAGAGCCAGCGTCAGCAGGGCGGTCAGGGTCGGGACTACGGGGTTGCACTTCATGCCGAGCACCTCATGGGATGGGGGGATGACCAAGGGACGCGGTCGTGCCGGGCACGACCACGGCGCCCCGGTGAGCGGGACAAGGAGCGGCGATCATGCCGTCGGGTCAGGCGTCGGGACCTCCGGCCTCGGGATCGGGCTGCAGACTGCGCAACAGCTCCCGCGTCCGATCGGCGTCCTCCGGGTGGACGCGCAGCCGGCCCGGGACGAAGGGCAGATCGGCGCCGGCGACGCGGCCGGCACCGAGGCTCTCCAGCGCGCCCTCGCCCTCGACGAAGCAGGCCACGCCCTCGGCGTCGAGCAACGACTTGGCGACGAGCAGCAGGGAGACGTCGGCGGTCTCGAGCACGGTGACGAGATCCACCCATTCCTCCCCGGCGGGTGGAGGAGCACCGGCGGGCGGGGTCTCGACCAGCCCGGCTCCGCAGGTGGGGCAGCGCGTGATGCCAGGTCCGTACTCGATGTCGCAGCCTGGGCAGTGCATCCGGGCCTCCATGCATGGCGGGACACGGGCCCGAACCGCCGGCGCGGGGGCCCGGATCGTTCCGCGTCCGCCGGGATGGAACCTCCACAACGCTTCCGTGTCAATCGGCCGCCCGGGGCCCCGCGCCACGCCGGTACCGCCCGCTCGCCGCGGCCGTCCCCGGCGGCGGCGCGCCGGTGTGCCGGTCGCGCGCCGGCCCCCGGTATCTGCTAGCCTGCGCCGCGTTCCCGCGCGGAGATCCGCGGGCCGGAGCGGCCCGGGGCTCCGCGCGCCACCCCGGGAGAGTCGCGATGAACCGTATCCCCG
>CAYNPF010000159.1:0-5722 GCA_964398895.1 uncultured bacterium | reverse complement strand
GGCGTATCCGTTGCGCAGCGTCAGCCCCTCCACGAGGCCGGCGTACATCCAGAGGACCCGGCCGAGCCCGCCGCCGTCCACGATCGTCGCGGCGGCACCGGCCGCGCCGACCAGGGAGAGCGACTTGTCGGCGACGACGAGGTTCTCGGTGTACGTCCCGGGACCGATCTCGATGACGTCGCCCGTGGCCGCCGCGTCAATGGCGGACTGGATCAACGGGTAGTCACCCGGGACATGGAGCGTCGCGGCGCGCGACACCGACGAGAGCGCGACCGGGAGCAGGAGCAGGAACCCAAGAGCGATGGCGGTGTGTCGAGTACCAAGCGACATGACGGCCTCCGAGGGTGGGATTCCGACGCGGGGATGCCTCCCGCCCGCCGGGGCGGGAGCGCTCCACCCACTTCCAGTCTATCGCAATGCGGGCCGACGGATGAGTACGAATCGCACGAGCGGGGCGGCGCGTGCCGGCGCGTGCCGGCTGGGCTAGAATGCGCGTCCACCCTGGAGGAACGACCGTGACGAGCATCCGTTCGGAGCTGCCCGGACCCGCCCGCGACCGCACCGGGGCGTGGCGCCCGCCGGCCACCCGTTCGTTCCGCGGCGAACGCGCGGTGCAGGTCGCCGCGCGCACCGTGCACATCGCCGCCATGGGCCTCCTGCTCGGCGGCGTCGCCTACGCAGTGCCGCAGTCGCGGCTCGGCCTGCCCGTCGCCCTCACCCTGGCCAGCGGACTGATCCTCTTCGGCGTGGACCTGTGGAAGGGCGGCGCCTACCTCGTCCAGGGCAACGGGGTAGCCGTGCTGCTCAAGCTCGCCCTGCTCGGCATGGGGCAGTTCCTGCCCGGGCAGCGGCTCGAGTGGTACCTGGCGGCCACCGTGGTCGCCTCGGTCGGCTCGCACATGCCGCGCACCTGGCGGCACTGGTCGTTCGTCCACCGTCGTGTGCTGGAGGATCGCCGATGATCTCCTACCGCGAGGCGCTGGCCCGGGTGCTCGAGGGCGCCGCGCCCCTGCCGGCGCGCGCCCTGCCGCTGGCCGAGGCGCTCGGCCTGGTCGCTGCCGACGACGTCACCGCGCGCGAGGCGCTGCCGCCGTTCACCAACGCGGGCATGGACGGCTTCGCGGTGCGCGCCGCCGACGTCGCTGCCGCCGGCGACGCGACCCCGGTGCGGCTGCGCGTGACCGAGGACCTGCCCGCCGGTCGCCTGCCCGAGCATGCCGTCGCCGCCGGAACGGCGTCGCGGATCATGACCGGCGCGCCGGTGCCGGCCGGCGCCGACGCGGTCGTGCCGGTCGAGTCCACCGAGACGGTCGGCGACACGGTGCTGGTGCGGCGCCCGGTGCCGGCCGGCGCCAACGTGCGGCCCGCCGGCGAGGACCTCGTCCCCGGCGCCCGCGTGCTCGCGCGCGGCGACGTGCTGCGGCCCGCGGAGATCGGATTGCTGGCGGTGGCCGGCCACGCCGCGGTCGCCGTGCACCCGCGCCCGCGCCTGGCCATCGTCACCACCGGCGACGAGCTGGTGGCCGTCGGCGAGGAACCCGCGCCCGGGCACATCCGCGACGCCAACGTGCACCTGCTGCGGGCGCAGGCGCTGGCCGTCGGGGCGCAGCCGGTCACCTTCGAGCGCGTGCCCGACCGCCGCGACGCGGTCATGGACGTGCTGCAGCGCGCGGCGACCGCGGCCGACGTGGTCGTGACCACCGGCGGCATCTCGATGGGCGTCTACGATTGCGTCAAGGACGCGCTCGAGGCGCTGGGCGCCGAGTGCCGCTTCTGGCGCGTGGCCCAGAAGCCGGGCAAGCCGCTCGGCCTGTGGCGGCTGCACGGCTGCCCGGTGCTCGGCCTGCCCGGCAACCCGGTCTCGGCCGCGGTGGTGATGGAGGAGTACGTCCGCCCGCTGCTGCGCCGGCTGCTGGGACACGCGCGGCTGTTCCGGCCCGAGGTCGAGGCCGCGCTCGACTCCGCGTGGTCGCGCCGCGAGGGCGACGATCGCCTGCACCTGCTGCGCGTGCACGTGCGCCTCGAGGACGGGCGACGCCGCGCGCGCGTCTCGGGCCCGCAGGGCTCGGGCATCGTCTCGTCGCTGGCGCACGCCAACGCGCTGGCCTTCCTGCCCCCCGAGGTCGCGGTGGTGCCGGCCGGGGGCGCGGTGACCGTGCACCTCACCGAAGAGCCGGAGGATCATTGAAGCGCGCAACCGTTCATCGGCGGGCGCCGGCGCCGCGACGTCGCGCCGCCCGTGCCACGTTGCCGGGGTCCGCGCGGCGGGCATCCACGCGGGAAGGAAGGACCATCGCATGATCGTCGTCACGGGAGCCGCGGGCTTCATCGGCAGCGCGCTGGTCTGGCGCCTCAACCAGCGCGGCGAGCGGGACATCCTGTGCGTGGACACGCACGAGAGCGATGCCGGCAACGCCAACCTCGCCCCGCTGCACTACGCCGAGTACGTGCGGCACGACGTCTTCCTGGCCGACATGCGAGCGGGTCGCTGGAAGGGCGCGCTGCGCGGCATCCTGCACATGGGCGCCTGCAGCAGCACGACCGAGACCGACTGGGACTACCTCAAGGCCAACAACCTCGAGTACTCACGCGACCTCTGCACCGCCGCGCTCGAGCAGGGCGTGCGCTTCGTGCACGCCAGCAGTGCGGCCACCTACGGCGACGGCTCGCGCGGCTACTCCGACGACCACGCCGGCATCGAGACGCTCCAGCCGCTCAACCTCTACGGCCGCTCCAAGCAGGAGTTCGACCTGTGGGCGCTGCACAGCGGCGCGCTCGGGCGGATGGTCGCGCTCAAGTACTTCAACGTGTACGGGCCCAACGAGTGGCACAAGGGCGGCATGCGCTCGATGGTCTGCAAGGGCTACGAGCAGATCCGCGAGACCGGGCGCGTGCGGCTGTTCAAGAGCGACCGGCCCGAGTACGCCGACGGCGGCCAGCAACGCGACTTCGTCTACGTGAAGGACGCGGTCGAGATGACGCTGTGGTTCCTCGAGCACCCCGAGCGCAACGGGATCTTCAACGTCGGCACGGGCGAGGCCAACGACTGGAACCGGCTGCTCGGCGCCGTCTTCCTCGCGCTGGAACGCGAGCCGGCGATCGAGTACATCCCCATGCCGGCGGAGCTGGCGGGGCGCTACCAGTACTTCACGCGCGCCGAGATGGCGAAGCTGCGGGCCGCTGGCTACGAGCGGCCGAACACGCGGCTCGAGGACGCGGTCGCCGACTACGTGCGCAACCACCTCGTGACGGGCAGGCACCTGGGCGCGTAGGAGAAACGCGGCACGGGTGGTCACGCGGGTGCGGTCGCGAGCATCGCTGATGGGCGGGCACCTCGATCGGCAGACAGAATGGTCCCCCGCGTCGCGCGGGCCAGACGCGTGGTCGAGCCCCCGGTGAAGCGCATTCGAGCGCGACCCGATGCGAGATTGCTCTTGACAGGTTTTCGGCCTCCCGCGGCGTTCTGCACCGTGGCCCGTGTGGGCGCGTCACCACGCTGCGCACGTCGAGCGTGCGCGCGAAATGGAGGCCTCTCGCAAGAACGCGATCATGCTGCATCGCGTTCGGCGATCTGAGCGCATCTGCGAGAGCCGAAAATGGGCATGCTAGAGTGCGTGCGCACGCCCCCGTGACCCGCCCCCGCGGAGTCACGTTCATGACCCGCTACGCGCTGGCGCACCTGACCGACTCGGCGTTGCTCCACGATCTCAAGTCGCTCGTCACCCAGGACCGTGCGACCACGGCGCTCCTGATTGCCCATCTCGGTGAAACCGACGCCCGGCGGCTATACGCACCGGCCGGGTACCCCTCGATGTTCGAGTACTGCGTGAAGTCACTCGGCTTCTCCGAGGACATGGCGTTCAAGCGCATCCAGATCGCGCGTCTGGCCCGTCGCTTCCCGATCGTCCACGACATGCTGGCTGATGGACGCTCGAACCTCAGTGCCCTGCTCGCACTCTCCGCGCACATCACCCCCGACAATGCCGACGATCTGCTCGCCGCTGCGGCCGGCCGAACGCGCTCCGGCATCGAGCAGCTCATCGCCGGGCGCTTCCCCCGGCCCGACCTGCCGACGCTGATTGCGCCGGTCACGCAGCCCATGTCTCCTGTTGGACTCGCCCCGGGGCGAGTGATTTTCACCAGTCCTGAACACGCCTTCCCCACGACGGACGAGTTGGAGATGAGCGGTCATGTGATGGCCGGGCCGGAGTTGGCTGCTTCTGTTGCCACCGGCCTGGCGTTCGCTCCCGCGCCGCCGGCTCCCCCGGCCCGAGTCGCCCCCCTTTCGCCCGAGCGCTACGCGATCCAGTGCACGGTGTCGGGCGAGACTCACGCCAAGCTCCGGTATGCCCAGGAGCTGCTCGGGCATGCCGTTCCCAACGGCGATCTCGCCCAGGTGCTCGACCGCGCGCTCGACGCTCTCATCGCGAAGCTCGAGCACGACAAGTTCGCGCAGACCGACCGGCCGCGGCCCTGCAAGCGCAGCGACGACGCCCGGCACATTCCCGCCAGCGTCAAGCGCGCCGTCTGGCAGCGCGACGGCGGCCGCTGCACCTTCGTGGGCGAGAACGGGCACCGGTGCGAGTCGAGCACCCGGCTCGAGTTCGATCACGTCGAGCCCGTGGCCACGGGCGGCCATGCGACCCTGGCCGGACTCCGACTTCGCTGCCGCGCCCACAACCAGTACGCGGCCGAACGAGCCTTCGGCCGGGACTTCATGAGCGCGAAACGGAGCCGAGACGCGCGGCCCGAGCTGCCCGAACATGCGCTGGAGGTCATCCCGTGGTTGCGGCACCTGGGGATGAGACCCGACGAGGCGCGTCGCTACGCCGCCCGCTGCTCGGACATGCCCGAGGCCACGCTCGAAGATCGTCTGCGCCACGCGCTGCGCTGCTCGGCGCGGGCCCGGCCGCATCGCGTGGCGTAGCCCGGCGTCGGGGGCACCGCGGCGCGTCCCCCGACCTCAGGCCACCGGCCGCTCGAACAGCGCCAGCAGACGTCCCCGCGGCGCGGGTCCGTTCGGCAGCTCGCGCAGGCCGGCGCGCCGGCACGCTTCGCGCTCGGCGGCGAACTGCTCGGGGCGAACGTGGCCGCCCGGCTCGAGCACCAGCATCCGACCACCGGGCCGCAGGGCCGCCGTCACCTGCCGCAGGAATCCCGGCAGGTCCTCGACCTCGTGCAGCATGTGCAGGATGGTCACCAGGTCCACCTCGCCGGCGTGTCCGCCCACGCCGAGATCCGTGGCCGAGCAGGCGCCGGCGACGATGCGCCCCGCGAGACCGGCTCGACTCGCGCGCCGCACGAGCCGCGCCACCGCGGCGGACTCGACGTCCACGCACAGCACCCGTCCCGCCGGACCGACCATCCGCGCCAGCGGCAGGCTGAAGAAGCCGAAGCCGCATCCCGGCTCCAGCACCGTAATCCCCGGCGTGACGTACGGACCGAGGAGCGACTCCGGTGATTCCACCAGCCGTCGGATCGGGCTGGCCAGCACACCCTGCAACCACAACGGGCAACGACGCGACGCGACCGTCGCGTCCCGCGCCCCGTTCCGTTCCCTGTTCATGCGAGCCTCCGTTCGATCGCGCCTGCGCTTGACCGCGACCGGCGACGTCTCCATAATGCGAGCAATTGCTCGCGTACGCTACTCGCATCCCGGAGGAGCCGTGAATCGCGCCGCCGTCGCACGCAAGCCGCCCACGGACGCGGAGAAACGCACCGC
>CAYNPF010000158.1:0-5758 GCA_964398895.1 uncultured bacterium | reverse complement strand
GAGGCGCGCCGTGGCGCTCGAGCGGCTGGCGCCGGCCGGGCAGGTGCGCTACGGCGGCGAGATCTGGAACGCGCGCAGCGATTCGGAGGTTGCGGCAGGTGCGGAAGTGCTCAGCACGGGCGTCGAGGGGCTGACCCTCCACGTGCGCCCCCTGGAGGAGGACCGGTCATGATTCCCTTTGCCTCGTTCCTGTCGTTCCTGGTGCTGCTCGGCATCATCGTGCTCGCCAACGCCATCCGCATCGTGCGCGAGTACGAGCGACTCGTGGTCTTCCGCCTCGGCCGGCTGGTCGGCCAGCGCGGTCCCGGCCTGGTGCTGCTGATCCCGGTGGTGGACCGCGCCGTTCGCGTCGGGCTGCGCATCGTCACCCTGGACGTGCCGCCGCAGGACATCATCACCAAGGACAACGTCACCGTGAAGGTGAACGCGGTCGTCTACTTCCGCGTCGTGGACGTGCAGCAGGCCGTGGTCCAGGTGGAGAACTACCTCTACGCCACCTCGCAGATCGCCCAGACCACGCTGCGCTCCATCCTCGGGCAGGCCGAGCTGGACGAGCTGCTCTCGGAGCGCGAGAAGCTGAACGAGGCGCTGCAGCAGGTCATTGACCGCGAGACCGAGCCGTGGGGCGTCAAGGTCAGCAAGGTCGAGGTCAAGAACGTGGACCTGCCGCAGGAGATGCAGCGGGCCATCGCCCGTCAGGCCGAGGCCGAGCGCGAGCGGCGCGCCAAGGTGATCAACGCCGAGGGCGAGTACCAGGCGGCGGCGCGGCTGGCCGAGGCGGCGACGGTGATCGCCCGGGAACCGACCGCGCTCCAGTTGCGCTACCTGCAGACGCTGGCCGAGATCGCCACCGAGAACAACTCGACCACGATCTTCCCGGTGCCCGTGGACTTCCTCAAGGTGTTCATGGACGCGATGGGGAAGCGCTCCGCGTAGGGGCGCACCCCCGGTGGCGGCAGCGCGCGGGAGCGGGCGATGCGCGTGCTGGTGAGCGGAGCGCGGGGCCTCGTCGGCACCGCGCTCACCGCCGTCCTGCGGAGTGGCGGGCACGAGGTGGTCGCGCTGGGGCGCCGGCCGGGCGGGCCGGGCACGATCGTCTGGGACCCGATCGCCGGGCGGCTCGCGGCGCGCGATCTCGAGGGCTTCGACGCGGTCGTCCACCTGGCCGGGGAGCCCATCGCCGGGCGCTGGACGGCGGCGCGGCGGGAGGCGATCCGCGCCAGCCGCGTGGAGGGCACGCGGCTGCTGTCCGCCCGGTTGGCGGAGCTGCTCCGGCCGCCGCGCGTCCTCGTCTCGGTCTCGGCCATCGGCATCTACGGCGATCGCGGCGAGGAGTCGCTCGACGAGACGAGCCCTCCCGGCACCGGCTTCCTCGCCGATGTGTGCCGCGAATGGGAGGCGGCGACCGCGCCGGCCGCGGCCCGCGGGATCCGCGTCGTGATGCCCCGGCTCGGGCTGGTGCTTGCGCCAGGAGGCGGGGCGCTGGCGCGTTTGCTGCCGGCCTTCCGGTTGGGGCTGGGTGGTCCGCTGGGCCGGGGACGCGCCTGGTGGAGCTGGGTGGCGCTCGACGACGTGGTGGCGGTCCTGGAGCGGGCGGCCCGGGACGAGGCGCTGGCCGGGCCGATCAACCTCACGGCGCCGCATCCGGTGCGCAACGGGGAGTTCGCCCGCACGCTGGGTCGCGTGCTCGGCCGTCCGGCACGGCTGCCCGTGCCGCCGCCGCTCCTGCGCGTGGCCTTCGGCGAGATGGCGCGCGAGACGCTGCTGGCCGGAGCCCGCGTCCACCCGGCTCGACTGCTGGCGGCCGGGCACGTCTTCCGCTTCCCGGAGTTGGAGGGGGCGTTGCGCCACCTGCTGGGCCGGTCGGGGCCGGGCTCGCGCAACGGGTCTTGACGGCCTCTCGCCGACGAGGCTAGTCTGGCGCCGTGGCGATCGGGAGAATGTCATTCCTGCCGGCGGTGCTGGTCCTGGCCGCGTTCGTATGGGGCTGTGCCTCGAGCCTGCCCCAGGAGATCCATCTCGAGCCACCGCCGCCGCCGCCGGCCTCGGACATGCCCGGTGGCTTGAACATCGTGAACGGGGCCGCCGACTCCACGGCCTCGGTTCCGGGCAGCGCCACCGCGCTGTATCGCTACCGCTTCGTGCAGCTCATGCCGGGCAGCGGCTTCACCTACCAGGATCGCGACCTCTCGTTCTACTTCCGCCCGGCGCCCGAGGCGCTCTACTTCCAGGTGGAGAACCGCAAGGACCGGCCGGTTTCGATCGAGTGGGACCGCTGCGTCTTCTACAGCCCGCGCGGTGAGAGCGGTGCGGTGGCCCACGGTCCGACGCGCTGGGAGGATCGCTTCAACGTGCAACCGGCCACGCAGATCGCCGGCCTGCAGCGCTACAGCGACTACACCTTCCCGCTCGACTACCTCGTGGATCCGGGAGGCAACTCGAAGCAGCTCCACCGGCCGCTGCTGCCCGAGGACGCCACCGCCCCCGAGTACTCGGACAAGGACTTCGGTGTGGACCTGGTCTTCCGCATCGAGAACCAGCCGCGCACCTACTCCATCCGCTTCAAGGTCGCCAGCGTCATTCCCCTCTGACGCCGCTCAGCTCCGCGGCACCAGCCGCAGCCCCCGTCGCCGGGCCCGCCACCGGCGGAGCAGGTCGTCCAGTCCCGCCGCCGCGAACAGCACGACCATGGGCTCGATCGGCACGCGCATGCGCAGGGAGCCGAAGAACAGCGTGGCGCCGGCGGTGAAGTAGAGGATCACCCACAGGCCGAGCGACTGGAACCAGCGCCGTGGCCCGTGCAGGGCCACTGCCGCGCCCCACAGCGCCAGCGGCAGGACCACCACCGACCACAGCAGCAGGGGATCCGCGACCCGCAGCAGGCGCGCCAGGGGCGAGCCCGAGGCCTGCCACGCTCCGGTCGTCCCGGCCTCGGCGCGCAGCCGCCAGAAGCGACCCAGCTTGGCCAGGGCCACGGCGGGCCCGTCGGCGGCGCGTTCGCGGACGAAGGCCAGGGCGCGCGCGCGCGCGCGGCGATCCACCTCGGCCTCGGTCAGTCCCCGGAACTCGGTGCGCAGGAGCTGGTCGCGCAGCGTTCCGTCGGCGCCGCCCCGCGCCGCGGAGGATCCCCAGGTGACGGGGTTGTTGCTGTCGAGCAGGGCCTGGCCCGCCCCGGTGGTGACCGGGACGAACTCGTGCAGGACGACGGCGTTGCGCAGCGTCCAGGGGGCGATCACCAGCACGCTGCCCAGCAGGAGCATGGTCACCTGCCGCAGCCGACCGCGGGGCGCGAGCGACAGACCGAGCGGCAGCCAGGCCCAGGCCGCCACCAGGAACGGCAGGGGCAGGGCGGTTGGCCGAGTGAGCGCGGCGACGCCCCAGGCCAGGCCGGCGCCGAAGGCACGTCCCGGACGCGGGGTCTTCACCCACTCGGCGGACAGGAGCAGGGCGAGCAGCAGGGCGAGGCAGAAGGGGATCTCGGTGAGCAAGTAGCCGCTGAAGAACACGAGCAGGGGATGGAAGGTGGCCAGCCAGCCGGCCAGCCGCCCGGCCGGGCTGCCGAAGGTGCGCGAGCCCAGCGCCGCGATCGGCAGCGGCAGCAGGCCGCCGAGGACGGCGACCAGCAGGAGGGCGGCGAAGTAGTCGTGGCCGACGGCGCGATAGAGCAGGCTGACGAGCCAGGGGAGCACCGGGGGCACGAAGGCGGTCGGGTGCGTTCCCCGGGCGCTCTCGAGGGCGAAGCCGGCGCCGCGGGCGAGGTTCCAGGCGACGGTGTCGTACTCGGCGGGATCGGAGAACGGCCGGGCGTGCGGCCCGGCGGCCAGCCAGACATAGGCGACGCGCAAGCCCACGGCCAGAAGCAGCATCAGCAGCCACTCCCCGTGAGGGGCACGAAGGACGGTCCGGGAGGCGCCGCTGCGATCGAGCATGGACGGCAGCATACCAGAGCCCCGCGCGTGTCCGTGCAGTACGGCCGGAGCGGGGAGCCGCTGCGTTGCGGAGTGCAATGTCCGCCGCCCACCGGGGAGCCGCCGCGGCCGGGGAAGTGGCCACGGACGGCGCCGATGCGGGGCTTCCACGCTTCGGCTGCGGCCCGGCGCCCCGGCAGGGGTGTTGCTAGGGGAGAGCGTCGCCGGGCGGCCGCGGATCGCCGCACCCGCGAGACCGGTCCGGGAAGGGCCGGAGAGAACCCGGGAGAGGACCCCGATGGATCACTACATTCCGAAGCGCCGCGTGCCCGTCACCCTGTGGTCCCGTGACCTGCCGGGGGTGTCGGCCTCGCTGTTCCTGGACCTCGACGCCTCCGGCGTCCGGCACCAGACCATCATCGAGAAGCTCAACGAGTCGTCGCCCTTCCTGCCGGCCGCGGTGGGCGAGGAGGGGTGCATCCACCTCTTCAACAAGTCGCGCATCATCCGCGTCACCCCGGGCCGGCTGGTGCTGCAGAGCGACGTGTTCGCCCGCGGCTTCCAGCCGTGGCGCGAGGAGGAGGCCGAGGTCGTGCTCGCCGACGGCCTGAGCCTCGAGGGGCGCGTGTGGATGCCGCTGCAGCGGGAGAGCCAGCGCCTGTCGGACTACATGAACCAGCAGGTGGCCGGCTTCTTCGTCGTGCTCACCGCGGTGGGGCCCCACCTGGTCCACCCGGCGGGCGTGGTGGAGCTGCGGCTGCGCGAGAGCGCCGGCGCCCCGGTGACCAGCCTGACCACGGAGGCGACGGGGGAGACGCGGGCCGCCTGAGGCGGCCACCGGCTCCGGCGGCACAGCCCACCGCGGAGAACACGGTGGGTTTCTGCTAGTATCCTCGCCCGATCACGCGGCACCCCGCCGCGCGCTCCACCCTTCCCCCGCAAGGAGAGCGATGAGCACGCCCGAAGAGCGGGAACGTGTGTTGTCGGACTTCATCGGTCGGCTGGAGGCCGAGGTCGCGCCTCTGCAGTACCGGCACAACCTCGCCTACTGGCAGTCGAGCGTGAGCGGTGACCCGGCGGCCGAGGAGGAGGCGGCCCGGCTCGACACCGCGATCCGCACCGTCTTCTCGCGGCGCGAGAACCACGACCTCCTGGCGGGGCTGAAGGCGTCCGGCGGCGTGAACGACCCGCTGCTGGCGCGGCAGCTGGATCTGCTGCTCGACGGCCATCGTGCCCAGCAGATCGAGCCGGCGATGATCGAGCGGCAGGTACGGCTGGAGAAGCGCCTCGAGGGGCGCTTCAACACCTTCCGCGCCGAACTCAACGGCGCGCGCGTCACCGACAACGACCTGCGCCGGGTGCTGGCCACCTCGGCGGACTCCGAGTCCTGCCGGCGGGCCTGGGAGGCGGTGAAGCAGGTCGGGGCCGAGGTGGCGCCCGAACTGCTCGAACTGGTGCGGCTGCGCAACGAATCGGCCCGGGCCCTCGGCTTCGCCAACTACTACTCGATGCGGCTGGAGCTGGACGAGCTGGACGAGACCGAGCTCTTCGCCCTGCTCGACGAGCTCGAGCGCGGCACGGCCCCGCGCTTCGCGGTCTACAAGGCGGAGCTCGACCGGGGGCTCGCCGCGCGCTTCCGGATCGCCCCGGGGGAACTGCGGCCCTGGCACTACGCCGACCCGTTCTTCCAGGAGGCTCCGTCGTCGGGGCTCGACCTCGATCGCTTCTTCACCGGGCGATCGCTGGAGCGCACGCTGGTCGAGTCGTTCGCCGCCCTCGGCCTCGACGTGCGCGAACTGATGGAGCGCGCCGACCTCTACGAGCGGCCGGGGAAGTCGCAGCACGCCTTC
>CAYNPF010000157.1:0-5826 GCA_964398895.1 uncultured bacterium | reverse complement strand
ACCAGCTCCCGTGGCAGGGCCGCGCAATTCACGCTCACCAGCGACCCGCTCGCACGGCGCGAGCGCTGGTGGACGGCCCGGGCGATCAGCTCCTTGCCCGTGCCGGTCTCCCCGAGGATGAGCACCGTGCTGTCGGTGGGCGCCACCTTCTCGACGCGCTCCAGCACCTCGCGCAGCCCGGTGGCCTCGCCGACGATGTCCCGGAACATGCCGCGCTCGGCCACCTCTTCGCGCAGCGCCACGTTCTCCTCGGCCAGCAACTCGCGCAGCCGCTCGATCTCCTCGTAGGCAAGGGAGTTCGCCACGGCGGTGGCCACGGGTTGCGTGAGATCCTCGAGTTGCCGCGCATCCTCCTCGTCGAACGACGGGGGCTCGAGGCGCAGGTAGAACAGCGCGCCCAGGTACCGGCCCCGCACGAACAGCGGCACCGCCACCAGGGACTGGACCCCGACCGCGAGCAGATCCCGGTGTTCGGGGAAGGGATAGCCATTCATGGCGTCCGCACACAGGAGCGTCGCGCGCGTCTGCTCCAGGTGATCGGCGATGCTGCCGCTGAACGGGAAGACCGGTATGTCCGCCTGTTCGGCGGGCGGCAGTCCCAGGATGCGCGTCACCATGTGGCCGACGGATTCGCCCGGGCGCTTCAGTCCCTGCTGGGCGTAGATCGAGTAGAGCCGCACGTATCTGTCGTTTGCCACCGTCGTCACGGTCGCCACGCCGAGCGCATCCGTGCGCACCAGCGGCCGCACGGCGGTGGCCAGCGCCTCGAGCACCCCGTCCAGGTGGAGGTGTGAATTGGCGGCCTCCGCCACCTCGAGCAGCAGGCGGTAGCGTCGCTCCCCCGCAGCCTCCTCGCCCGTCTCGGCCATGCCTTCTCCCCTATTGCGCCCGCTCGCCCTCGACCACGATCCTCGACAGGTCCCAGCCGCGCACGAACAGCGCCCGCACCTCGCTCAACAGCCGCAGGCGGTTCAGGCGCGTCGGCAGGTCATCGGCGTTCACCAGCACCGCGTCGAAGAAGCCGTGGATGGTCTGCTCCATCTCGAGCAGCGCGGGCAGGATCGCCGCGTAGTCGCGCCGATTCCACAGCGGCGCGGTCGTCTGCCGCGCGCGCTCCAGCGCCGCGGCCAGCTCCTTCTCCATCGGCTCGACCAACAACGCCGCGTCCAGCCGCTCCGGCAGCGTCTCGGTCGCCTTGGCGAGGATGTTGTCCACGCGCTTGAACAGCACCGCCAGCGGCTCGAAGCGCTCGTCGCCCCGGAAGCCGTCCATGACCTGCGCGCGCGCCAGGCAGTCGGCCGGATCGCTCCAGCCGGGGCGGCCCGCACCGTCGAGGTCCGCGGCCAGCGCGGCCTCGGCCGCGTCGTAGCGCACCTCGCGCTCCTCGAGCGCGGCGCGCACCCGATCGCGCCAGAAGTTCGAGAGCGCCTCCGCCGCGCCCATGGGAACGGCCACGCCCGCCGCTGAGAACGGCGCCAGCGCCGCGGCGGCCGCACTTGAGAGATCGGCGGCCAGCTCTTTCTCGATCAAGATGCGCACGGCGCCGTTGGCGGCGCGGCGCACGCCATAGGGATCCTGGCTGCCGCTCGGCGCCTTGCCGGCAGCGAAAGCCCCGGCGACGTGGTCGAGCTTGTCGGCCAGCGACAGCAGCGCGGCCGCTGCCGTGCGCGGCAGCTCGTCGCCGGCGAAGCGCGGGTGATAGTGCCAGTAGATGGCGTCGGCGACCGCCTCGGTCTCCCCGGCGCGCCGCGCGTAGTAGCCGCCGATCACGCCCTGCAGGCCGGCGTACTCCTTGCCGCTGCCGATCATCTCGGTGAGCAGGTCGGTCTTGCACAGCAGCGCCGAGCGCTCGACGGTCGCCCGCTCGGCCGGGGCGAGGTCCGCCGCCAGGCGGCCGCCCAGCGCGACCAGCCGGTCGGCCTTCTCGCGCAGCGAGCCCAGGCCCTCCATCCACACCACGTTCTTCAGGTCCTCGACGCGATCGGCGGGAGCGCGCTTGAGATCGGTCTGCCAGTAGAACTCGGCGTCCTCGAGCCGCGCCGCCAGCACGTCCTCGTTGCCCTTGCGGATGAGATCGAGGCCGCGTTCGTCGCCGTTGCGCACGGCGATGAACTTGTCGAGCAGCACGGCGCCGTTCGAACCCGGTGCCTGCACGGCGAAGAACGACTGGTGCTCGCGCAGCGCCGAGATGATCACCTCGTTGGGCAGGTCGTGGAAACGCTCGTCGAAGGAACCCGCAAAGACCGTCGGCCACTCGACCATGAAGGTGTTGATGTCGAGCAGCGCCTCGTCGGGCCGCACCTCGCCGCCCAACTCCCGGGCCACGCGCTCGAGCTGCGTGCGCAGCCGCTCGCGCCGCACCAGGTGGTTGGCCAGCACGAAGGCGCCCTCGAGCGCGCCGAAGTAGTCCGCGGCCTGCTTCAGCACGACGGGCCCCGGGGAGAGGAAGCGGTGCCCGCGGGACTCGCGCCCCGCCTCGAGCCCGAGGGCGCGCACCGGCAGCACCTCGTCGCCGAGCAGCGCCACCAGCCAGCGCGCCGGCCGGGCGAAGCGTGTCTCGTCGGCGAGCCAGCGCATGGACTTCGGGAATGCCAGCTTCGTCGCAAGGTTCGCCAGCAGGGCGGGCAGCACGTCCACCGCCGGCTTGCCGGGCTGGTGAACGGTGACCTCGACGTACTCGCCCTTCGGCGTCTCCACCCGGCGCACGTCGCCCACGTCCACGCCGCGCCCGGCGCAGAAGCCGAGCAGCGCCCGCGTCGGCTTGCCCTCGGCGTCCCAGGCGACGCGCGCCGCCGGGCCCTGCACCACCTCGTCGCGGTCGGGCTGACGCTCCGCCACCGCCTCGACGCGCAGCGCCAGCCGTCGTGGCGTCGCACTTGTGCGCACCGCGCCGTGCTCGAGGCGCAACTCGTCCAGGCCGGCGGTCGCGCCGGCCGCGAGCTGCTCCAGCGCCGGCACGATGTAGCCCGCCGGCAGCTCCTCGACGCCGATCTCGAACAGCAGGTCGCGGCTCATGAGCGATTCCCCCCCCGTCGCGGCTTGGCCGCGGCGCGCGCACTCTCGTCCTGGAAGGACTTCACCCATCTCGCGCGCTCGGCCTCGTCCTTGATCAGCGGGTAGCCCAGCTCGCCGCGCAGGTTGGCGTAGGCCACCGCCGCGGCGCGCGCCAGCTTGCGGACGCGGCCGATGTAGCCGACGCGCTCGCTCACCGAGATGGCCCCGCGGGCGTCGAGCAGGTTGAACAGGTGCGAGCACTTGATCACCGCGTCGTAGCCGGGGCCGACCAGCTTCAGTTCGAGCAGGCGCAGGGCCTCGCCCTCCCAGGTCTTGAACATCTCGAACAGCGCCGGCACCGGCGCCTCCTCGAAGTTGTAGCGCGACCACTCGACCTCGTTGCGCACCCACAGGTCGCCCCAGGTGACGGTCTCGCCCAGCACGGACCCGTCGGCGGCCGCGGCGCCCGGCGACCAGACCAGGTCCTGCACGCGGTCCCGGCGCTGCAGCATCATGCCGATGCGATCGAGCCCGTAGGTCAGCTCGGCCGAGACCACCGGCAACTCGAGCCCGCCGCACTGCTGGAAGTAGGTGAACTGCGAGATCTCCTGCCCGTCCATCCACACCTGCCAGCCCACGCCCGCCGCGCCCAGCGTCGGGCTCTCCCAGTCGTCCTCGACCAGGCGCAGGTCGTGCTCGAGCGGTTCGATGCCCAGCGCGCGCAGCGAGTCGAAGTACTGCTCGACCACGTCAATCGGCGCCGGCTTGAGCAGCACCTGGTACTGGAAGAACTGCTGGAAGCGGTTGGGGTTCTCGCCGTAGCGGCCGTCCTTGGGACGGCGCGAGGGCTCGACGTAGGCGACGCGCCAGGGCTCCGGCCCGAGCGAGCGCAGGAAGGTGGCGGGGTTGAACGTCCCCGCCCCGACCTCGGACGGATAGGGCTGCTGCACGACGCAGCCGCGCTCGGCCCAGTACGTTTCGAGCGCGAGCATCATCTCCTGGAGCGAACGGGTGGGCAGCAGAGCCATCAGGCAGCCTCCGACGAGCCGGGACCCGGCAGCGCGCGCAGCATCTCCAGCGAGCGCAGGCCCTGGAAGCGGTGGAAGTGGTGACGCAGGAAGGCATCAATGACGCGCAGGATCTCGCCGGCGCGCTTGACCTCGACGTAGTCGCCGGCCTCGCGCACCGGCCGCGACAACAGCAGCGAGAGCCCGGCCAGCGCGTCGGCCGAGAGCCGCACGACGCCGCCCTCGGCGGCGCAACGGTCGCACACCATGCCGCCACGGGCCGGCGAGAACAGGCGCTCCGCCGAGAGCGGCGCGCCGCACTGCGCGCAGGCGTCGAGCCGCGGGCGGTAGCCGAGCTGGCTGGCCACCTGCAGCTCGAAGGCGATGGTGATCGCCGGCAGCGCCGCGGCCGGCGCCTCGGTCACCGCCTCGAGCGTCTGCACCAGCAGGTCGTAGAGCGCCACGTGCGGCTCCTCGCCCCACACCAGCCGGTCCACCAGCTCGAGCGCCGCCTCGGCGTGCGCCAGCCGCGCGAGATCGTTGAGGCGGCTGCCGGTGGCGGTGAGCGTATCGGCCTGCGACAGGAGGTGCAGGTCGCGGTCGGGCTTGTGGTAGTAGACGTAACGGCCGCGCGACAGCGGCTCGAGGGCGAAGCCGAACCGGCTCGGCGTCTTGCGCGCCCCCTTGGCGATCAGGCGCACCATGCCGTGCTCGCGCGTGTAGACGACGACGATGCGGCTCGTGTCGCCGAGCGCGTGCGTCTTGAGGACGACCCCCTCACTGCGGACGAGGGCCACCGGACTCCTCCGCGGGCGGGGTCGCCTTCGTGCCGTTGTCGGCGGGCTGCAGCACGCCGCCCGAGACGATGACCTTGAGGGCGTCCTCCACCTTCCAGTCGAGATGGATCACCTGAGCGCGCGGCACGTAGTGGACGAAGCCCGACGCCGGGTTGGGCGTGTGCGGCACGAACACGACCTCGACCTCCTCGCCCAGCCGGCGGGAGACCTCGGGGTCCGGCCGCGCGGGGATGAAGCCGATGCGGTAGATCCCCGGCGAGGGCCAGGGAATGAGCACCACCTGCTTGAAGGCGCTCTCGTGCCCGGTGAGCAGCGCCTCGCCGAAGGACTTGGTCGAGCCGTAGAGCACGCCCACGCCGGGAATACGGCTGAGCAGGCGGTCCCAGAAGTCGAGCAGCGGCCGCCCGCCCAGCCAGCGGCCGAGGATGGTCACGAGCCAGCCGACGATCAGCAGCAGCAGGAAGGTGGCCACCAGGCCCAGGCCGGGGATGCGGTGGTAGTTCAGCACCCGGAAGCGCAGGTACTCGCCCAGCAGGCCATCCATCCAGTTCAGCAGCAGGTAGAGCAGCCACAGCGTGATGGCGGTGGGCGCGAGCGCGAGCAGACCGGTCAGCAGGTAGGTGCGCAGGCGGCGCATCGCATCGCCGGAGCGCGCCGCGGCGGGCTTGGGGGCATCCATGTCCGCAAGAGTCTCCGATGGACCGGCCGCGGTCAAACCGGCTTCGGGCAGCTCGGGTGGAGCGTTCCGAGAGAAAGGGGTTGACAGGTTTTCGGGGGCCGGAGGCGTCTTGCACCGTGGTCCGCGCAGGCGCCTCGCCACGTCGCTGCAAATGCGCGGATTCGCGAGAACGGACGACCTTGGAGCATCGCGCTCGGAACGCCTTCCGTTCGGCGACGTGCGTTGATCTGCGAGAGCCGAAATTGGGCATGTTAGAGTGCGTGCGCACGCCCCCGTGACTCGCGAGCGGCTACGCTGCTCGCTTTCGCCCGCGATCCATGCGGGCGCGACCCGCCCCCGCGGAGTCACG
>CAYNPF010000156.1:0-5830 GCA_964398895.1 uncultured bacterium | reverse complement strand
ATCTTCGCCGGCAAGGCGCACCCGCGCGACGACGCCGGCAAGGACCTCATCCGCCAGATCGTGCAGCTCGCGCGGCGGCCGGCCTTCCGGCGCCGCCTGGTGTTCCTCGAGGACTACGACACCGGCGTGAGCCGCTACCTGGTGCAGGGCGTGGACGTGTGGCTCAACACCCCGCTGCGTCCGCTGGAGGCCAGCGGCACCAGCGGCATGAAGGCCGCGTTCAACGGCGCGCTCAACCTGAGCATCATGGACGGCTGGTGGGACGAGGCCGCCTCGCCGACCACCGGCTGGGCCATCGGCCAGGGCGAGGACTACGACGATCGCGAGTACCAGGACCGCGTCGAGGCCGGGGCGCTCTACGACGTGCTCGAGCGCGAGGTGGTGCCGCTGTTCTACGAGCGCGGCGCCGACGGTCTGCCGCGCGGCTGGATCGCGCTGATGAAGAGCGCGATGGCCGAGCTCTGCCCGGTCTTCACCACCAACCGCATGGTGCACGAGTACACGCTGTCGGCCTACCGGCCGGCGCTCGAGCGCGGCGGGCGGCTGGGCGAGGACGGCTGCCGCCGCGCCCGCGACCTCGCCGCCTGGCGCGCGCGCGTGCGCCACGCCTGGCCCGGCGTGCGCATCACCCGCGTCGAGACCCTGCTGCCGCGCGAGACCAGCGTCGGCAACGAGTTCGAGGTCGAGGCCGTCGTGCGCACCAACGGGCTGGATCCCGCCGACCTGCAGGTCGAGGTCTACCTCGGCCGCGTCGGTCCCGGCCGCGACATCCTCGACGCCGAGACCTTCGTCATGGCGCCGAGCGGCGGGGGGGAGGACGGCGGCACGACCTTCCGCGTGCGCATCCCCTGCCGGACCAGCGGCACGCACGGCGTCACCGTCCGCGTGCTGCCCCACCACGAGGACCTCGGGCACCCGCACGAGACGGGCCTGATCCACTGGGCCGCCTGAGGCGGCGCGAGCGGCCGGGCGCTCCGCCCGGCCGTCCGCCTTCTCGTCGGCGCGTCGCTTGTGGCACAGTGCGGGCATGCTCCCGCCCGATGCCGAACGCGCCCGCGTGCTGCTCGCCGCCGCGCGGGCCCACCGGCCGCTGCCGGAGGGCCCGTGGGGCCACCTGCTGGTGGTGGACGTGCCGCGCCAGCGCCTCGTGCTCTACGACCGCGCCGGCGCGGCGCTCGCCGAGTACGTGGTCTCGACCGCGAGCGCCGGCATCGGCGGTGCCGCCGGCTCGAACCGCACCCCGCCCGGCCTGCACCGCATCCACGCGTGTCTCGGCCTCGGGCAGCCGCGCGGCGCGGTGTTCGTGAGCCGCGCGCCCACCGGCGAGGTGTGGCGCGGCGAGGAGCGTGACGACGACCTCATCCTCTCGCGCGTGCTCACGCTCGAGGGGCTCGAGGACGGCGTGAACCGCGGCCCCGGCTGTGACTCGCTCGCGCGCTACGTCTACCTGCACGGCACCAACCACGAGGCGGCGCTGGGCGAACCCGCCTCGCACGGCTGCGTGCGGCTCGCCAACGACGACGTGATCGAACTGGCCGGGCGCGTCGCGGTGGGCGACCCGGTGGTGATCCTGCCCGAGGTGCCCATGCCCGACTGGCGCACGGGCCGCTTCCACTACGCCGGGCTGGGCGGCAGTGGCATGAGCGCGCTGGCCCAGTTCGAGGCGATGCGCGGCGGACGCGCCACCGGCAGCGACCGCGCCTTCGACCGCGGCGAGCGGCCCGAGGCGCGCACGCGGCTCGAGCGGCTCGGCATCGGTGTCGTGCCGCAGGACGGCCGCGGTGTCGCCGGCGCCGCCGCGGTGGTGCTCTCCAGCGCGGTCGAGCGCGACGTGCCCGACTACGCCGCCGCCCGCCGCGCCGGCGTGCCGCTGGTGCACCGCTCCGAGCTGCTGGCGCGCTTCGTCGCCGAGCACCGCACCATCGCCGTGACCGGCACCAGCGGCAAGTCCACCGTGGTCGCAATGATCTTCGAGATCCTGCGCGGATGTGGCCGCGATCCGTCGGTCATCACCGGCGGCGACCTCGTGTTGCTGCAGGACGAGGGCCTGTGGGGCAACGCCTGGGCGGGTGCGTCCGACCTGCTGGTGGTCGAGGCCGACGAGAGCGACGGCTCGGTGGTGCGCTACGCGCCGGCGGTCGGCGTCGTGCTCAACCTGCAGCGCGACCACCGGGAGATGGGCGAGGTGGCGGCGATGTTCGAGACCTTCCGTCGCCACACCCGCGGCACCTTCGTGGTGGGCGAGGAGGTGCCGCTCGCCGCGCCGGCGGCCGGCGAGGTCGTCTTCGGCTTCGGCCCGCGGGCCGACCTGCGCGCCGAGGACGTCGCGCTGGCGCCCGACGGCGCCGCCTTCACCGCCGCCGGCGTGTGCTTCCGCCTGCCGGTGCCGGGCCGGCACAACGTCGCCAACGCGCTCGCCGCCATTGCCGCCTGCCGCGCCGTTGGCGTGGCGCCCGCGGAGATGGTGGCCCCGCTCGCCGCCTTCCGCGGCGTGGGGCGGCGCTTCCAGTCGCTGGGCGTGGCGCGCGGTGTCGAGGTGGTGGACGACTTCGCGCACAACCCGGCCAAGGTGGCCGCCGCGCTCGAGACCGCGCAGGGCCGCGCGCCGGGGCGCGTGCTCGCCGTCTACCAGCCGCACGGCTACGGGCCCACGCGCTTCCTGCGCGCCGACTTCGTCGCGACCTTCGCCGCCGCGCTGCGTCCCGCCGACCGGCTGTGGCTGCTCGAGATCTTCTACGCCGGCGGCACGGCCACGCGCGACTTCTCCGCCGCCGACATCGTCGCCGAGATCGCCGCGCGCGGCGCCGCCGCCGAGTTCGCGCCCGCGCGCGAGTGGCTCATCGAGCGCCTCGCCGCCGAGGCGCGCGCCGGCGACCTGGTGCTGGTCATGGGCGCGCGCGATCCCTCACTCACCGACCTGGCGCGCGCGATCCTGGGGAAGCTGGGCGCGCCCTCTCCTCAGGCCGGCACGTACACCGCGTAGCCGCGCGGCGGCGCCCACAGGTCGGCGCGCCCGTAGCCGTCGGTCCACTTCTCGCGTGGCACGCCGACATCGTCGCGCCCGCGCCAGGCCACCGGCCGCAGCCGCGTCGCGCTCCAGCGCGTCTGCACCATCGAGCCCTGCCAGACCCCGCGGTTGTTGAGCACCAGCACCAGGCCGCCGTGGGCGTCGTCGCCGTCGCGCTGCATGACGTAGAGATCCTCGTCGGCCAGCAGCACGCGCGCTGCGCCGGCGGCATGCTGCTCGTGCAGGGCGATCAGCGCGGCGATGCCGCTGGCGTTGCCCGGCTGCGCGAGGCCGAAGTCGAAGTAGTCCTGCCAGTAGACGCAGGGGTAGCCCTCGTGCGTGAGGATGAAAGCGTAGGCCATCAGCTTCTCGTGCACGATCGGCGTGTCGCGGGCGACGTCGTGGTTCTCGACGAAGGTGACCGCATCGCGCGGCCGGTCCCAGACCAGCACGCCGGGCTGGGCGAGCTGCCGCAGGCTGAAGCCCGGGCTGTCGCACAGGTCGCGCAGCCGCCAGCGCAGCGGGAAGTCGAACGCCCCCGCCGGGTTCTCGGCGAAGGTGTCGGTGCCGCCCAGCCAGTCGTCAATGACCCGGTCGCTGTCCCAGCACTCGGCCACCGCGTAGGGCTTGAAGCAGGCGCCGTCGCGCAGGGCGCGCAGCTCCTGGATCGAGCGCACCATCCAGCCGCCGAAGCCGCGCACGCAGTCGTAGCGGAAGCCGTCGAAGCCGACGCCCTCGAGCAGCCAGCGGCAGTAGGCGATCAGCTCGAGGTAGACGCGCGGGTTGCGGTGGCAGAGGTCGGGCATCCCGCCGAAGCTCTCGTAGTCCTGGAACTCGTAGGGGCTGGGGTGGAAGCAGGTCCAGTCGCGCGGGAACCTCCCGCTCTTCGGCGTGAACTTCGTCCAGCGCGCCTGCCCGTCGAGCGGGTTGACCTCCTGCGCGTCGGCGCCGCTGTTGTGGTTGAACACCATGTCGGCGTAGACCTGCAGGTGGGCGGCGTGCGCGGCGCGGATCAGTTCCTCCAGCGCGGCGCGGGTGCCGAACCAGGTGGGCACGCCGCCCTTCTGGTCGAACTCGCCGAGGTCGTAGTAGTCGTAGGGGTCGTAGCCCATGGAGCGGCACGAGGCCGCCTTGCTGGCCGGCGGCAGCCACAGCGCGGTGAAGCCGGCCGCGGCCAGCTCCGGCAGCTTCGCCCGCACGTGGTCCCACCACGCGTGTTCGCAATCGGCCAGCTTCGGACAGTCCCAGTAGAACGCCTGCAGCATCACGCCCATGGTCGCGCGCTCCATTCCGGTTCCCGGCGGCCGGCACTCCGACCGCCCGGCCGCGCAGCATAGGCGAGCGCGCCCGCCCCGCCAATCGGGGCGGCGGGATCGGCGGCGGCCGCGCGGGTCGGCGCCGCTGGGGCGCCCGCGCCCGGTGTGGTAAACCCATGTCATCGTGTGTCAGCGACCCCGCCCCCGGGGCCGACGAAAGGAGAGGTCATGGACTTCCAGGAACTCTCTCGCGCGCGCTATAGCTGCCGTCGCTACCGCAGCGAGCCGGTCGAGGAGGAGAAGCTCGCACGGGTGCTCGAGGCCGCGCGCCTCGCGCCGACCGCGTGCAACCTGCAGGCGTTCAAGCTCTACGTGATCCCGACCGTCGGCCACGAGGACGACGTGCGCCGGCTCTACGATCACGGCGACTGGCTCACGCAGGCGCCGCTTCTGATCGGCATCGCCGGCAACCCGGCGGCCAACTGGAAGCGTCTCGACGGTCACAGCTACGTGGACGTGGACTGCGCCATCGTCATGGACCACCTGATCCTGCAGGCCGCCGACCTTGGTCTCGGCACCTGCTGGATCGGCGCGTTCGACGCCGCTGCGGCGCGTCGCCTGCTCGAGCTGCCCGCCGGCTGGGAGCCGGTCGCCTTCACGCCGCTCGGCTACCCGGCGGATGCCGGCCGGGCCAAGGCACGCAAGCCGCTGGACGAGATCCTGGTGCGGATGCAATAGAGCCGACGGGGGAGACATGAACCACAGGACCAGCACATTCGTGTTCGCCGCGGTCGCCCTGGCCGTGATGCTCGGCGCCGTGACGCGACCCGCAGGGGCGGCCGGGAAGCGCGCCTTCGGCATCGCCGACGTCTATCGCCTCAAGGGGGTCGAGGCCCCCGCCGTCTCGCCCGATGGCCGGGCCATCGCCTACGTGGTGCGCACGCAGGACCTGGCCACGGCGAAGCGCACCGCGCGCATCTGGCTGGTGGACGCCGACGGCACGCACCGCCGCCCGCTCACCAGCGGCGAGAAGTCCGACAGCGATCCCCGCTGGTCGCCGGACGGGCGCACGCTCGCCTTCGTCTCGGATCGCGACGGCACGCCGCAGGTCTGGCTCATCCCGTGCGACGGGGGCGAGGCCGTGCGGCTCACCGATGTCGCCGCCGGCGTCGGCGATCCCCTGTGGGTGCCGGGCGGCGCGCAGCTCGCCTTCACCACCGACGTCTACCCCGAGTGCGGCGCCGCCGACAGTTGCAACCAGGCGATCGCTGACCAGCGGGACAAGGGCCCGCTCAAGGCCCACCTCGCCGATCACCTGCTCTACCGCCACTGGACCGACTGGAAGGACGGCAAGCGCACGCACATCTGCGTCGTGGACCTGGCGAGCAGGGCTGTGCGCGACCTCACGCCCGGCGACTTCGACGCCCCGGTCTTCTCGGTCGGCGGCCCGCGTGGTTTCGCCTTCTCGCCCGACGGCCGCGAGCTGTGCTACGCCTCGAACCACGACGCCGACGCCGCGCGCTCCACCAACTCGGACCTGTGGACCGTGCCGCTCGCCGGCGGCGAG
>CAYNPF010000155.1:0-5834 GCA_964398895.1 uncultured bacterium | reverse complement strand
CGCACGAACGCCGACGTCGGCCGCGTGCTCGCCACGCTCGCGACCATGCTCGAGCTGGACGGCGCGAACTCCTTCCGCGTGCGCGCCTACCGCGAGGCCGCCCGCGTCGTGGACGCGCTGCCCGAGCCATTGAGCAGGCTGGTGGACGTGGCCGGCGGGCTCGAGGAGCTGCCCGGCATCGGCCGGGACCTGGCGCAGAAGATCCGCGACGTGCTCGCCACCGGCACGACGGCGCTCTACGACGAGATGCTGGAGAAGTACCCGCTCGAACTGGTCCGCCTGACCGAGCTGCAGGGACTCGGTGCCAAGCGCGTGCGGGCGCTGTACGACGCGCTCGCCATCCGCGACCGTGCCGGGTTGGAGAAGGCGGCGAAGGCGGGCAAGCTGCGCGACCTGCCCGGCTTCGGCGAGAAGACCGAGCAGAACGTGCTGCGCGCGCTCGAGGTGGCCGGAGCGTCGTCGGGCCGCATGCTGCTGGCGCAGGCTTGGGCGGTGGCGCACGAGCTGGCGGAGTCGCTGCGCGCGGTGCCGGGAGTGCAACGCGTCGAGCTGGCCGGCTCGTTCCGCCGCCGCCGCGACACCGTGGGCGATCTCGACCTGCTCGCCACCGGCGGCGAGGCCGAGCGCGTGATGTCCGCCTTCGCCGGCCACGAGCGCGTGGCCGACGTGCTGGCGCGCGGCGAGACCAAGACCTCGGTGCGACTCACCGACGGCCTGCAGGTGGATCTGCGACTGGTGCCGGCCGAGTCATTCGGCGCCGCCCTGCTCTACTTCACCGGCAGCAAGGCGCACAACATCGAGCTGCGGCGGATCGCCAACGAGCAGGGACTGACGCTCAACGAGTACGGCCTGGCGCGCGAGACCGGGAGCGGCGGGAAGCACGGCGCCGGCGCGGCCGACCGTGCGGGAGTCGTGGCCAGCCGTACGGAGGAAGACATCTACCGCGCGCTCGGGCTCGACTGGATCCCGCCCGAGCTGCGCGAGGCCCGGGACGAGATCGAGCGGGCCCGCACCGGGCGGCTGCCGAAGCTGATCGAGGAGTCCGACCTGCGCGGCGACCTGCACATGCATACCACGCGCAGCGACGGCCGCCACTCGCTGGTCGAGATGGTGCGCGGGGCGCGCGAGCGCGGCTACGCCTACGTCGCCATCACCGAGCACTCGCAGGCCCTGGCCATGGCCGGCGGCTTCGACGAGGCGCGGGTCGAGCGCTCGGTGCACGAGATCGCCGCCCTCCGCCGCGAGGTGCCCGGCATCGAGGTGCTGCACGGCATCGAGGTGGACATCCTCGGCGACGGCGCGCTCGACCTCGACGACGCGGCGCTCGCGAAGCTGGACTGGGTGATCGCGTCGTTGCACTCGCGGCTCGCCCAGCCGCCGGCCGAGGCCACCGCCCGCGTGTTGCGCGCCCTCGAGCACCCGGCGGTCTGCGCGCTCGGGCACCCGACCGGGCGGATGATCGGCACCCGGCCGGCCTCGCCGTTCGACATGGAGCAGGTGCTCGAACGCGCCGCCGCCCTGGGCGTGGCGCTCGAGATCAACAGCCAGCCCGACCGGCTCGACCTCGACGACGTGCACGCGCGGCGGGCGAAGGAGCTGGGCGCCATGCTGGTCATTGACAGCGACGCCCACAGCGTCGCCACCCTCGAGCTGGTGCGCTACGGCGTGTTCGTGGCGCGGCGGGCGGGACTCGAGAAGAACGACGTGCTGAACGCGCTGCCCTACGACCGCCTGCGCCGCAGGCTGCGCAAGGCGGCGGGCGCGGCCGCGCCGGCGCGCGCCGCGGAGAGGTCAAAGCCCGCGGCGAAGCCGAAGACCGCCACCCGAGCCAAGTCGTCGGGAGCCCGGAAGCCGAAGCAGGGCTAGTCGGGCGAGCCCGCGCCGGTCGCCCGCTTTGCCCCGCGCGTCGCGGGGTCGCGTGGCCCGCGGGACACCGCGCGCCTATGATGCGGCGCTGGTCGCAGGCCTCCCCTTCCCGTTCCCCAGGAGATCGGACATGAGACGCTCCCCCATCGTGCCGTTGCTGCTCGCGCTGCTGCTCCTCGCGCTGCTGCCGGCCGCGTTGCCCGCCGCGGCGGCCCCCGCCAGCTCGGCTTTCTCGTTCGCCGACATGGACA
The DNA here is from genome assembly GCA_964398895.1 of uncultured bacterium. GTDB lineage: Bacteria > Eisenbacteria > RBG-16-71-46 > RBG-16-71-46 > RBG-16-71-46 > JANXPZ01. The sequence continues at coordinate 3,717 of CAYNPF010000155.1, read as the reverse complement.
CGACCGTCGCGCCCTGCCGGAACATCTACCGCTACGCCAACGGTGGCTGGCTCGACCGCACCGCGATCCCCGCGGCGTACGCGCGCTACGGTGCCTTCGAGGAACTGGGTGACCGCAACCTCGAGCAGGTGCACCGGCTGCTCGAGGACGTCGTCCGCCGCGCCGGCGGCTCGACCCGCGGCAACCTCGGCCTGCTGGCGACGTTCTACGGCTCGGGGATGGACTCCGCCCACGCCGACATGATCGGCGACGCGCCCATACAGCCGCTGCTGGCGCGCGTGGCGGCGTTGAAGAGCACGAAGGCGATCGGTCCCGAGCTGGCCCGGCTGCACGCCGACGGCGTCGGCGGCCTGTTCTACTTCTCGGGCCAGGCCGATCCCGGCAACAGCTCGATGGTGATTGCCACCCTCTCCCAGGACGGACTGTCGCTGCCCGACCGCGACTACTACCTCAAGGCCGACTCGGCCTCGCGCCACGTGCGCGAGGAGTTCGTCGCCCACGTTGCCCGCTCGCTGCAGCTCGTCGGCGCCGCGCCGGCGGCGGCCGCGACGCAGGCGCAGACCGTGCTGCGCATCGAGACGGCGCTGGCCCGGGCCTCGATGACGCTGGTGCAGCAGCGCGACCCGAAGGCGACCTACCACAAGCTGCCGTGGGCCGAGCTGCTCCGCCGGTGTCCCGGCGTGGACTGGAACGGCTACCTGCTCGCCGCCGGGGTGCCGGCGGTCGCCGAGGTGAACGTGCGCCAGCCGGACTTCTTCGCCGCGCTGGACAGCACGCTGGCGGCGGTGCCGCTCGCCGATTGGAAGACCTACCTGCGCTGGCAGATCGTGGACGCCGCCAGCCCGACGCTGTCCACGCCGTTCGTGCAGGAGAGCTTCCGCTTCCAGCAGGTGCTCACCGGCGCGAAGCAGATGCAGCCGCGCTGGCGGCGCCGCCTCGAGGAGACCGATCGTCTGCTCGGCGAGGCACTGGGACGCGAGTACGTGAACGCCTACTTCACTCCGGCGACCAAGGCCCGCGCGCTCGAGCTGGTGCAGAACCTGAAGGCCGCCTTCCGCGACCACATCCAGTCGCTGGAGTGGATGAGCGACGCCACCAAGGCGAAGGCACTGGACAAGCTCGACGCCATGGCGGTCAAGATCGGCTGGCCCGACCACTGGCGCGACTACTCGGCCCTGCGGCTGGAGCACGATTCCTACTGCGCCAACCAGATGCGGGCGAACCGCTTCAACCGCGCCTGGCGCCTGGCCAAGATCGGCAAGCCGGTGGACCGGACCGAGTTCAGCATGACGCCGCCCACCGTGAACGCGCGCTACAGCCCCTCGTTGAACGACATCCTCTTCCCCGCCGGGATCCTGCAGCCGCCCTTCTTCGATCCGCAGGCCGACGACGCCGTCAACTACGGCGGCATCGGCGTAGTGATCGGCCACGAGATGACGCACGGGTTCGACGACAGCGGCCGCAAGTACGACGCCCACGGCAACCTCGCCGACTGGTGGACGGCCGAGGACGCGCGCAAGTACCAGGTGCAGGTGGACCGCATCGTGGCCCAGTTCGACGCCTACACCGTGCTCGACACCGTGCACGTCAACGGCAAGCTGACCACCGGCGAGAACGTCTCCGACCTCGGCGGCCTGGCGTTGAGCTACTCGGCGCTGCAGAAGGCGCTGGCCGGCAAGCCGCGTGCGACCCTGGACGGCTTCACGCCGGAGCAGCGCTTCTTCCTCTCCTACGCGCGCCTGTGGCGCCAGATCGCGCGCCCGGCCGAGGCGGTGCGGCGCATCAACACCGATCCCCATTCGCCCGGCCTCTGGCGGGTGATGGGTCCCCTGTCGAACCTGCCCGAGTTCGAGCAGGCCTTCGGCTGCGGCGGTGAGGGCACGATGATGCGCGCCCCGGCCGACCGCGTGAGGATCTGGTAGGGGGCGTTCGTCCGAATTCGGTGGCGGGGTGTCCGGGGCGGAACGACGACGTGCCCCCCGGACGCCCCTCGACCGATCGAACCGCGAGGACGCACCGGGGGGCGGCCCGAGCGAGCCGCCCCCCGTTCGTCGCGCGGACATCTTCAGCCGGTGAGGAACTCGAAGCGCCGCTGCCCGCAGCAGGGGCACCGCGGATCGCGGGGCGGCAGCTCGATACGCCGCGGGTGCAGATCCCAGACGTCCACGCTCACCATCACCGGCGGTTCGGGCGCCGCGCGCGTGACCAGCCAGCGCAGCGCCTGGGCCACCTCGAGCGCGGCGATCAGGTGCGCGGCCGGGCCGAGCACCCCCTCCGTCGCACAGGTCGGCGCGGCGGCCGGTGGCGGCAACTCGGGCTCGAGGCAGCGCAGGCACGGCGTCACGCCGGGCACGATGGTCGTGCTCACGCCGTAGGCGGCGAGCACGGCGCCGTGCACCCAGGGCCGGCCCGCGCGCACGCAGGCGTCGTTCAGCACGTAGCGGCCGGTGAAGTTGTCGAGACCGTCCACCACCAGGTCCACGTCCTCGAGGAGCGCGGCGACGTTGCCGGCCGCCAGCGCCACCACCACCGGCTCGATCGCGACGTCGGCGTTGATCGCCGCCAGGTGCCGCGCGGCGGCCAGGGCCTTGGGGCGACGCTCGCGGGCGTCGGCCTCGTCGTAGAGCGCCGTGCGGTGCAGGTTCGTCCACTCGACCACGTCGCGGTCCACCAGCCGCAGGAACCCCACGCCGGCGCGGGCCAGCAGGCTCGCGGCCTCGGCGCCGAGGCCGCCGCAGCCGGCCACCAGCACGCGCGCCGCGCGCAGGCGCGCCTGCCCCGCCTCGCCGATCGGCGGGAAGAGCACTTGGCGCGAATAGCGCTCGTCGCTCACGTCCGGCCTAGCCTCCGCCGATCAGGTGGATGACCTCGACCACGTCGCCGTCGCGCAGCACGGTGGTCGGCACCTGCTCGCGCTTCACCACCTGCCGGTTCACCAGGATCACGCGCAGCGGGAAGCTGAAGGACTTCTCGCGCAGCAGCCCCGCCACCGTCAGTCCCTCGGCGCAGGCGTGCGGATCGCCGTTCACCGTGATCGTCATCGTCACTCGGTCACGCCGTGCGCGGCCAACAGCTCGACCACGCCCGGTACCTGGGCGATGCCGAGCGCCCGGGCCTTGGCCAGCGTGGGGATGCCGTCGCTCGTCCAGCCCCGCCGCTTGTAGACCGCGTCGAGCAGCTTCTCGTAGCGGTCCTCGCGCCAGCGCCGCAGCGCGGCGCGCTTCTCGTCCAGCGTCAGCGCCGTGGGATCCACGCCGGCCTCCTCGGCGAGCTGCTTGTCGTAGCGCTCCTGGCGCGAGAGGTACTCGGCCTCGGTCACCGGACCCATCGCCCGGTAGGGAATCGCGTCGTGGGCGCGGCGCCCGAAGCCGACCTTGAGGTTGAACAGCCGCTGGAAGTTGTAGACCCGCTCGCTGGCGGTGATGAGGTCGGCCGGCTCCACCTCGCGGCCGGTCATGCCGGCGACGAAGTCGCAGTAGCCCTTCACGTGCGCGGGCACCTTGGCCGGCGCGCCGGAGGTGGCATTGTCCTCGGGCTCGACGTCGTTCCACAGCAACTTGCACAGCCCGTTGAGGCCGAACCAGGTGCGCCACATCGGGAAGTAGTGCAGGGCCTCGGCCTTGTCCTCGAAGGTCGGGATCTGCTTGTTCACCATGTCCATGAAGATGAGCCAGGCCTCGTCGTGCTGCGGGCCCTTGTTCGTCAGCGCGTAGCCGC
>CAYNPF010000154.1:0-5857 GCA_964398895.1 uncultured bacterium | reverse complement strand
GCCGGCGAAGCCGACCAGCGCCTTCGGTTCGGCGATGATGACGTCACCGAGCGAGGCGTAGGAGGCCAGCACCCCGGCGGTCGAGGGATCGGTCAGGATGGACAGGTAGGGCAGGCGGGCGTCCTGCAGCCTCGCCAGCAGCGCCGAGGTCTTGGCCATCTGCATGAGCGAGAGGATGCCCTCCTGCATGCGCGCCCCGCCGGTCGAGGAGACGATGACCAGCGCGCGCCGCTCCGCGATGGCGGCCTCGATCGAGCGCGCCACCTTCTCGCCCACCACCGAGCCCATGCTGCCGCCCATGAAGAAGAAGTCCATGATCGTCAGGCTGACCGGCTTGCCGGCGATCGTCGCCACGCCGGTGAGCGCGGCGTCGCGCATGCCCGTCTCCTGCTGCGCGTGCCGGATGCGGTCGGGGTAGCGCATCTTGGCGTCGCGGAAGCCGAGCGGGTCGCTGGCCACCAGGTCGGCGGCCCGTTCCTCGAACGAGCCGGGATCCACGAGCACGCCGAGGTAGGTCCGGGCCGGCACGCGGAAGTGGTGGTCGCAGTGCGGGCAGGTCCAGAGGTTCTCCTCGAGCACGGTCTGGAACAGCGCCTCGCCGCAGCCGTCGCACTTGGTCCACAGCCCCTCGGGGACCTCGCTGCGCTCTTCCCTCTTCCGCGTCTTGACGCGGGTGCGTTCCTTCTTGAGCCAGGACATGGTCACCCGGGATTGGAGGTGGAGGACGGCCCGCCGGGCCGATCCGCGTCCGGGGCGGGCCCGCCGCCGTCGCTCGCGGACGCCGACGGCTCGTCCGGGGCCTGCCACGCCATGATCAGCGCATCTTCACCCGTGTCACGATAATACCCGCGACGCAGACCCGCCAGCCGGAATCCGTAGGCCCGGTAGAGGGCCTGGGCGGCGAAGTTGGCGGCGCGGACCTCGAGCGTGACCCGCGTCACGCCCACCACGCCGGCCCGCCCCAGCAGCTCCTCCAGCAGCGCCCGCGCCACGCCGCGCCGCCGTGCCTCGGGCGTCACCGCGACGTTGCCGATGTGCCCCGCTCCCGCCCCCATCCAGGCAAGCAGGTAGCCGGCCAGCGCACCGTCCAGCTCGGCCACCCGCGCCCAGGCCAGCCCCTGCGACAGCTCGGAGTGGAAGGCGGACTCGGGCCACGGGTCGCTGAACACGCGGCGCTCGACCGCGGCCACCGCCGGCACGTCCGCCGCCGTCAGCTCGCGCAGGCGGATCGGCTGCCCGGCCAGGGCCGCCCGGCGCACGCGCTCCTCGGCCTGCGCCGAGCGCACGTAGAGCGGCACCGGCGCGCGCCCCGGCTCGGGCAGTCCCGCCGCCGGCCCGCGCCCCGAGCGGACGGCCGCCGCCAGATCGAGGGCCGAGAGGCCCTCGTCGCGCCACGCCGCCGTGGTGCTGCCGGGCAGCGCCGATTCGAGCACCGCACGCTCGCGCGCCGCGCCCGGACCGACGAAGCGCACCGGCCAGCCCTCGGGCAACGCCTCGCGCGCCTCGGCGACCCGCTCCAGCACCCCGGCGATCGGCGCCACCATCGGCGCGCTCAGCAGCAGGATCCGCCCGTGCGTGTCGGCGCGGAAGAAGCCGGCGTAGACGTCGTGCCGCCCGCCCGGCACCAGCGGGACCACGAGCGCTCGCGTCGCGCCGCAGGCCAGCGCCAGCGCGGCCAGCGACGAGGCCCCGCGCAGCTCCGCGCCGGCGGCCAGCGCGAGCGCCTCGGCGGTGGCCAGTCCGACGCGCACGCCGGTGAAGGAGCCGGGGCCGAGATCGGCCGCCACCCAGGCGAGGTCGCGGGCGTCCACGCCGGCACGCGCCAGCGCGCGCGTCACCAGCGGCGTGAGCCGGCGGGTGTGGCCGTGCCCAACCTCCTCGACCTCGTGGGCCAGCGTCGAGCCGTCCGGCCCGCAGGCCAGCACCTCGACGTGGGCGGTGGCGGCTTCGATCGCCAGACCCGGCCCCGCCGGCGGCACCAACGGCGTGCGCACGCTCATCCCGCCTCCCCGGCGGGCAGCGCCCGCCATGCCGCGAGCAGCTCGTGGCCGCGCGGGCCCGAAGCCGCGGCCGACAGCGCGCGCGACTCCTCGCCCAGCACCTCGAAGGTGATCGTCAGCGCGTCGGCGCGCAGCCAGCCCGGCAGCCGCTCGCCCCATTCGGCGACCAGCACCCCGTCCTCCACCAGCTCCTCGAGTCCCAGGCCCTCGGCCTCGGCGCCCTCGAGCCGGTAGAGATCGAGGTGGTGCAGGGGCAGCCGGCCGCGGTACTCGTTCAGCAGCGTGAAGGACGGACTGCGCACGCGCCCGGCCGCACCCAGCCCGCGCGCCAGCCCCGCCACCAGCCGCGTCTTGCCCGCGCCGAGCGGCCCGACCAGCACGAGCACGTCGCCGGGGCGCAGGGCCACGGCCAGGGCCTCGCCCAGGCGCTCCGTGGCGGCCACCGCGACCGTCACGCGCCGATCGGCGCCGTTCACGCTCACGCGCCGTGAGGGGTCAGCGTCACCAGCGGCAGCACCATCTCCTCGATGGAGATGCCGCCGTGCTGCAGCGACCCCCGGTACTGGCGCTCGAACTCGTGGAAGCGCGTCGGGTACACGAAGTAGTAGTCCTCGCGGGCCAGCACGTAGTTCTTGTTCACGCCGTCGTCGGGGAGCATGTAGTCCATCGGCCGGCGCACGATCACCGCCTGCTTGGGATCGCAGTTCAGGTTGACCCCGAACTTGTAGCGCAGGTTGGTGGAGGTGTCGCGGTTGCCGTAGACCAGCGCCGCGCGCCGCCCCAGCACCGCCCCGTGGTCGGTGGTCAGCACCACGGTGACGTCCTGGGTGGCGAGGGCGCGGAAGATGTCGTAGAGCGGGCTGTGCACGAACCACGCCCGCGTCACCGCGCGGAACGCGGCCTCGTCGGGCGCCAGCTCCTGGAGGATGTCGCTCTCGGAGCGGCCGTGCGCCAGGATGTCGAGGAAGTTGAACACCATGCTCACCAGCGGCAGGCCGCTGAACGAGTTGATCTGTCGCCGCGTCGCCAGCGCCTCGGCCTGGTCGTAGATCTTGATGTACTTGACCGGCGGCACCGCGCCGGGCATGAGCCGCGCGAGCTGGGCCTCGAGCAGTTGCCGCTCGAAGCGGTTCTTCGTGCGCTCGTCGTCCGTGCTCTCCTGCCACAGGTCGGGATGGCGTTCGCGGAGCTGCGCCGGCAGCAGGCCGGAGAAGATGGCGTTGCGCGAGTACGGCGTGGCCGTGGGCAGGATCGAGCAGTAGTAGTCGCGCCCGATGACGAACATCTCCTCGAGCAGCGGCTCGAGCGAGTACCACTGGTCGAGGCGCATGCAGTCGATCACGACGAAGCACAGGCGCCGCCCCGCGCGCAGGTGCGGCACCAGCGCGCGCGCGACCACGTCGGTGGACAGCGGCGGACGCCCCTCGCCCCCGCGCACCCAGTGCGGGTACTGCTCCTCGACGAAGCGGCCGAAGTCGATGTTCAGCCCGCGGCGGAAGTCGGCGTGGGCCTGGCGGAGCCCGGCGTCGGCGATCCGGTCGAAGCGCACGTCCCAGTGCGCCACGTCCTGCGCCAGTTCGAACCACCCGGTCCAGTCGAGGCGGCGCAGGTCGAGCGCCTGCCAGCGCTGCATCTCGCCCACGTAGTCGCGGGCGCGCTGCGAGTCCTGGAGCTTCTGCGCGTCGAAGACCCGCTTGCAGGCGAGGAACACCTGCGAGGGGTTCACCGGCTTGATCAGGTAGTCGGTGATCCGCCGCCCCAGCGCCTCGTCCATGAGCGATTCCTCCTCGCTCTTGGTGACGAGCACCACCGGGACCGCCAGCCCCCGCGCCTCGATCTGCGCCAGTGTCGCCAGCCCACCGAGACCGGGCATCATCTCGTCGAGCAGGACGAGGTCGGGGCGGCTCTTCTCCAGCTCGGCGAGCGCGTCCTCGCCGTTGAGCACCGGCGTGACCGCGAAACCCTTCTGCTCGAGGAACTTGATGTGCGGCCGCAGGAGGTCGATCTCGTCGTCGGCCCACAGGATGCGCTTGCGAGGTTCTTCCATGGGGTCCTCCCTTCGCGGGCCGGGGAGCGGGACGTCACTTCGTGTCTACACCGCGGGGAGCGTCGAACGCGGGCTTCGCGCGCATCATAGCGCCCCGGCGCCGGGCCGCCAACGCCGCGGCGGCCGGCGCGGCCGGGGTCACTGACAACCTCCTGACGTGGCGCTCCCGCCCGGGAGCGGTGCGGCGATACGGTCGGCTCGATCGCGGGCGGCTCCGACGGTCCCGGAGGAGGACGCGACCGACCCGGAGACGGCGTTCGGTCCACCGGAACGACCGGCGGCTACGTCGGGAAGCTCATCACCATCGTGGTCCCCTGCCCCGGCGCGCTCTGCCGGATGTACAGACGGCCACCGTGGTACTCCTGTACCACGCGGCGGGCGAGCGCCAGGCCCAGCCCCCAGCCGCGGCGCTTCGTGCTGTAGCCGGGCTCGAAGGCGCGGCGCTGCTCGGCCGGGTTCATGCCGCGCCCGTTGTCCTGCACCACGATCTCGACCGTCTCGGCCTCGGCGCGGCGCAGCAGCCGGACCTCGATCAGGCCCTGTGGCTTGTCGAGCGCCGACAGCGCGTTCACCAGCAGGTTCTCGAGCGCCCACTCGACCAGTTCGGCGTTGAGGTTGATGGGCGGCACCTCCTCGTAGCGCTCGCGCAGCAGGACGCGACTCTCGTCGCGGGGTAGTCGCCGCCTCACGTACTCGACCGCCTCGCGCACCACCGGCGCCACCTCCTGGAGCTGGAGATGCGGCGTCGAGCCGACGTGGCTGAAGCGCTGGGCCACCTTGTTGAGGCGGTCCACGTCCCGCTCCATCTCGGTCAGGGTCTCCTCCAGCTCCGCGCGTGGCATCGTCACCGCGGCACCCGGCGGTGCGGACTCGGCGTGGCCGCGCAGCAGCTCGACCCAGCCCATGAGCGACGACAGCGGCGTGCCGAGCTGGTGCGCCGTCTCGCGTGCCATCCCCACCCAGATCGTGCGCTTCTCCACCGAGCGCAGGCTGGTGAAGCCCCACAGGCCGAGACCGAGCAGCAGCAGCATGCCGATCACGGTGGCGTAGGGCATCCAGCGCAACAACCCCAGCACCGCCGGCGCGGCGTAGTGAACGGCGCCGAGCGGGGCCTTCGTGTAGACCTGGAGCATGGGGACGGGCTCGTTCAGCCGGTCGAGCCGCACGACCTCGGCCTGCAGGCGCTCGATGCGGGCGCGGATCACCGGCGACAGCGGCAACCCGTTGCGCAGGCTGTCAATGCTGCTCGCCGGGATCAGGTCGGGATGCACCGGCGCCTGCCGCCAGGCCCGCGGGTAGCCATCCTGGTCGGTGATGATCACCGGGAAGTCGAGGTTGCCGATGACCTCGCGCGTGATGCGCTGCAGCTCGACGTCCTGCGCGGCCAGCCACGTGGCGGCCGCCAGGAACCGGGCCAGCAGGCGCGACGTGGTCTGCACCTCGTCGGTCAGGCGCCGCACGGTCTGCTGGGTGAACAGGAACACCGACACCACCAGCAGCAAGCCACCCAGGAACGCGGTGGCGCGCAGGATGTAGCCGCCGGTCGGATGGAAGCGCGACGGCGCCGAGGACTTGTCGGTCGTCACCCCTCGGGCACCATCTCCTCGAGACCGCCGAGATACGGCCGCAACGCTGCCGGGATGCGCACGCCGCCGGTGGCGGTCTGGTGGTTCTCGAGCAGGGCGGCGAAGGTGCGGGGCAGCGCCACGCCCGAGGCGTTCAGCGTGTGCGGGTGCTCCGCCTTGGCGCCGGCCTCGCGACGGAACCGCAGGCCCATGCGCCGGGCCTGGAAGTCCTCGAAGTTCGAGCA
>CAYNPF010000153.1:878-5869 GCA_964398895.1 uncultured bacterium | reverse complement strand
CGCGTGCGCCACGAGCGGCTGGGCAAGGACGCCGACCAGCCCCACCGCATCAAGTACCGCAAGCTGACGCGCGAGTAGGGCAGGCTACGGCAGTCGCGACGACGGCGGCCGGGGACGCAACTCGGCCGCCGTTTCGTGTGCCATTCCAAGGACCGACGGGGCGCCGGCATCACCTCCGGCGGGGGAACGTCGGGCGCCAGGCGGTGACCTGCACCCGCTCGGGGCCCGGGCATTCGCACCGGCCCGTGCAGAGCATGAAGACGACGCCGATGGAGTCCACGGGATCCGCCGCGGTCGCCAGCACCCGCGTGCCGTCAGACGAGAACAGCGTGGCGTTCGCGATTGACCGACCCAGCGGCTCGCGGGTGCCGTCCATGTAGACAGCGTACGGACCTCCGCCCTCGCCGGTGACCTGCTGATACACCAGGTGCTCCGGATGGCAGCGGGTGGCACGAATCCACTGCAGGCCCTGATAGGAGGCATCCGTCCGGACGGGACCGAGCACCGTCACGTCGCCCGTGGCCACGGTGTAGACCGACAGCCGATAGTAGCCCTCGTGGTACTCGACCAGTGCGAATCGCGTCCCGTCCGGCGACCATGCCGGATAGCGTCCGTAGACATGTCGCCCATGCGCGAGAAATGGCCGGTCCTCGCCGGTGCCCAGATCGAAGAGATGTACCCCCACGGAATCCTCGGCCTGCCCGCCGTAACTGAACGCCCGCGAGCACAACAGCGTCCTCCCGTTCGGGGACCAGTCCACGAAGTTCACACCGCTGTTGGTGAAGAACGGCGACCGCAGGGCACCCGTGGCCAGGTCAATCACGACCACTTGGAAGTCGGCCGTCGCGACCACGTAACGCCCGTTTGGCGAGAACCTGCACCTCGTCGGCCAGGAGTACGACGCCTGCGTCAGGCACTGGGGCGGGCCACCCCCGAGCCGAATGAGGTAGAGCCCCGGCGGGCCGTAGGGACTCTCCACCAGCCGGCGGAACACGACCGTCCTCCCGTCCGGTGACAGCGCCTCGGGACGGTCAATCGTGTCGTGGCGGGGTGGAGCAACGGATGCATCGTTCGCACTCGGGCCGGTCGGCGACCGCCCACACGAGCACACCAGCATCAGCAGGAGCAGCGACAGCACCCAGCCGCGGGGAATCGAGCCGGCCCGCGCGTCGTGTCGGCCGACCGGCGGCCCGGGAGTCGCCGGAGCCCGACAGACCACCGATGGGAGGTCACGGGAATGCGACCTCCACGGGCACTGCGCGGTACGAGAGGGGCGATCTGTCCGCACAAGTTGACCTTCGCACAATACACACCACACAGCAATAGCAATCCAGGTGGTACCAACGCGAACGACGGTCACCCCCGTCCACCGCGGTCCCTCCTGCCGACGGAGACACGATCGAGCGCGGCGCGTGGCCCCCGCTCGGTCCCCGGCAAGCCGACGGCGGCCGGGTGCGCAACCCGGCCGCCGTTTCGTGTGCCGGCGTCTAGAAGATGAAGTCGGTGGAGAGGAAGCGCGAGCGGCGCTCCTGGAGGATGTCGGCGAGGATGCGCTTGTTGATGTCCTCGGCCTTGGCCGCGACCAGCGTGCGGATGCCGAAGACGCGCAGCGCGTCGGTGACCGAGAGCGTGCCCTCGGCCGAGTCCTTGCGCCCGGCGAAGGGGAACGTGTCGGGCCCGCGCTGGCACTGGCTGTTCAGGTTCACGCGGCAGACCTGGTTTACCAGCGGATCAATCAGCCGCGCCAGGCTCTCGGGATCGGTGCCGAAGATGCTGAGCTGCTGGCCGTAGTTCGACTCGGCGACGTAGTGGATGGGCGTCTCGAGGTCGTCGAAGGGCACCACCGGCACCACCGGTCCGAACTGCTCCTCGCGGTAGAGTCGCGCCCCGGCGCGCACCGGGTAGACCACCGCCGGCGCAAAGAAGCTGCCCCGCGTCGCTCCCCCGCCGGCGTTCACCACCCGCGCCTCGTGGGCGAGCGCGTCGTCCACGAACGCGCGCAGGCGCTCGGGCTTGCCCGGCTCGGGCAGCGGCGTGACCGCCACGCCCTCGTCCCACGGCATGCCGGGCCTGAGCTTCGCCACGGCCGCGGCCAGGGCGGCGAGGAAGCGCTCGACCACCTGCGTGTGCACGAACAGGATCTTGAGCGCGGTGCAGCGCTGGCCATTGAACGACAGCGCGCCGAGCACACACTCGCGCACCGCCAGATCGAGGTCGGCGTCGGGCAGGACGATGGCCGGGTTCTTGGCCTCCAGCCCCAGCACGCAGCGCAGCCGGTGCGGCCGCGGGTGCAGGGCGCGCAGGCTGTCGGCCACCGGGCTGGTGCCGATGAAGGCCAGCACGTCCACGCGGCCCGAGGCCATCAGCGCCGCCGAGACCACGCGCCCCTCGCCGTAGACCGTGTTGACCACTCCGGGCGGGAACGAAGCGCGGAAGGCCTCGAGCAGCGGCCCGTGCAGCAGCACGCCGAGCTTGGGCGGCTTGAAGATCACGGTGTTGCCCATGATCAGCGCCGGGATCAGCGTGGTGAAGGTCTCGTTGAGCGGGTAGTTGAACGGGCCCATGCACAGGGCCACGCCGAGCGGGGCGCGTCGCACCTGGCCGATGATGCCCTGCTCGATCAGGAAGCGCGACGAGGCGCGGTCGAGATCCTTGAGCGCCTCGATGGTGTCGCGGATGTACTCGACGGTGCGGTCGAACTCGCGCTCGGCGTCGGCGCGGCTCTTGGCGATCTCCCACATCAGCAGCCGCACGACCTCGGCGCGCCGCGCCGTCATGCGGCGGGCGAAGTCCTCGACGCAGGCGATGCGCCCCGCCACCGGCAGGGTCGGCCAGGCGCCGCGGCCGTTGTCGTAGGCGGCGGTCGCCGCGTCGAGCGCGCGCAGGGCGGCGGTCTCGTCGAGCCGCGGGCAGGCACCGATCCGGCGCGGCGCGGGACCGTCGGGTCCCTCGGTCCAGATCGGCGAGACCACGTCCTGCATCGGCCCGTCCCAGCGGCACAGCTCGCCGCCGACCAGGTACTCGCGCTGCACGATCGGCCCCGGCAGGGCCACGTCCGGGGGCAGGTCCCGCTCACCCGGGAAGCGGATCGTCTGCTCGCTCGCCATCCTGAGCCTCCTTGGCCCGCCCGGCCCGGGCGGGTGACGGCATCGTATCCTTTCGACGTTTCGTGCGTCTAACCCGGTTGAACCGGGCCCGCACGAGGGCCCGCCACCGTTCGGGAGAGACGATGAGCCACGAGGTCACGGATTTCGAAAGCGAGGTCATCGAGAAGAGCCGCCAGGTCCCCGTCGTCGTGGACTTCTGGGCGCCGTGGTGCGGCCCCTGCCGCGTGCTCGGCCCCGTGCTGGAGCACCTCGCCGCCGAGGCGGAGGGCCGCTGGGTGCTGGCCAAGGTGAACACCGAGGAGCACCAGGAGCTGGCCGCCGAGTACGGCATCCAGAGCATTCCCAACGTGAAGCTCTTCGCCGACGGCGAGGTGGTGGACGAGTTCCTCGGCGCCCTGCCCGAGCGCGAGGTGCGCCGCTGGCTCGAGCAGGCGCTGCCCTCGCCCTACGCCGACGCGGTCGCACGCGCCCGCGAGATGCTCACCCTCGGCCAGTTCGCCGAGGCGGCGGCCACCCTCCGCGCGATCGTGGCGGAGGAGCCCGCCCTGCACGGCGCCCGGCTGGCGCTGGCCGAGACGCTGCTGCACACCGACCCGGCGGCGGTGCCGGCGGCGCTGGCCGGGCTCGAAGTCGAGGCCGACGAGGCCGACCGCGTCGAGGCGCTGCGCGAGCTCGCCGAGCGCTCGCAACTGCTCGAGCGGCCCGCCGGGCTGCCCGAGGCTCCGGTCAAGGCGCGCTACCTCGAGGCGCTGCGGGCGGTGCGCGTCGGCGACTGGGACACGGCGCTGGAGGCGTGCATCGAGGTGATGCGCACGCAGCGCGGCTACGCCGACGGCGCGGCGCAGGAGACCGGGCGCGCCATCTTCGTGCTGCTCGGCTGGCAGCACCCCATCTGCGAGAGGCACCACCGCGCCTTCGCCAGCGCGCGCAACGTGTAGCCCAACCCCGCCCGCCCGCGGCGGCGGGCACGAACCGCGCGGGCCGAGGCGACGGCCCCGCAGGCCCCGGCGGACACGATCCGCCGGGGCTTCGTGCTTCCGCGGGCGCGGGGCGCGGAGTAGCCTGAGCGCGATGGGCCCCTCCAGCAGCGCACCGCCCCGCACATCGGCGTCGCGCGGCTTCGATCGCCGCGCCTGGCGCGAGCCGTGCCCCAGCCCCGCGCTCATCCGCGTGCTCGGCTGGGTGAACCGCGGCCTGGTCCTGCCCCACGTCGTGCGACTGCGGCGGCTCGACCTGCCCGTCGCCGACCTGGCGCGCCTGCGCGCGGTCGTGCGCCCCGGCGCCGCCGCCTTCCTCGGGCCCAACCACCCCGAGTTCTTCACCGACTGGATGCTGGACAAGGAGATCTCCACCCGCGTCTCGCCGCTCATGGCCCACTGGGCCTCGTACGAGATCGTCAACGTGAGCCCGGCCGCGCAGTGGCTGTGGCTGCGCAACAACCTGATCGCCAACGTGCCTGGCGGCGGCGGCCGCGAGTACTCCATCCGCTGGGCGCTGGCGGGGCACGGCGTGCTGCTGCATCCCGAGGGCACGGCGAGCTGGCACGGCGAGCGCATCGGCGCGCTCATGCCCGGCATCGTGGACATGGCGTGGGAGACGGCCGCGCGGGCCCACGCCGCCGGGCGCGACGTGCCGGTCTACGTCGTGCCACTGGTGTGGCGGCTGCGCTTCCTCGGCGATGTCTCGCGCCGGCTCCACGGCGAGATCGCGATGATGGAGCGCGCGCTGGCGCTGCCCGCGGGCGAGCGGCTGGCCCTCGGAGCGCGCTTCGCCGCGCTGCAGGCGGAGCTGCTGGTGAGTCGCTGCGCCGCGCTCGGCCTGCCGGCGCCGCCCGATGCGCACGGCGCCGGCTACTTCGCGGCGCAGGAGGCGGTCGAGGCCGCG
>CAYNPF010000153.1:0-868 GCA_964398895.1 uncultured bacterium | reverse complement strand
GGCTAGCAGATCCGCGGCAACTGCTCGCCGCTGAGCATGTCGAGCACGCGCGTGCCCCCGATGCGGCTGCGCAGGGTCACCAGGCCCCGCGGGCCTTCGGTGACTTCCCCGATGCGCACGGCGCCGGCTACTTCGCGGCGCAGGAGGCGGTCGAGGCCGCGGTGGTGCGCGAACTCGAGACGCTGGGCGCCCGCATCGAGCGCGACCCCGCCCGCATCATGCACCGCGCCCGGCGGGCCGCGCGGACGGAGGCGAGCCGCGAGCGCGATCTGTACCGCGAGCTGTGGAGGCTGAGCGGCTTTCCGCGCGATCTCTACGACACGCCCACGCTCACGCTCGAAGCCATCGCCGAGAACCTCAAGCGCCAGCGCACCAGTCTCGTGACCGCCGGCTGGCGCAACGCCCTGCACAACGTCGTGCCGATGCCCGCCGGGCCACGCGTCGCCCACGTGCGCGTGCCCGAGCCCATCGCCGTGCACGAGGCGTACGCGCCCGACGGCGACGCCGCTGCCATCCGCGCCGGACTGCTCGCCGAGCTGGCCCGTCGGCTGCAGAGCGCACTCGATGCGCTAACCGGCGAGCTGGCGCCGCAGTTGGCGCGAGGGCGGCAACCCAACCCGCTGCACAGCGGGCGGAGCGGCGCGGAGCCGCGCGGGGTTTGACGGCCCCGCGGGGCCTGCCTAACCTGCCCGCCATGGACTCCCACGCCGTCGCTCCCGGACCACCGCTTCGCCGCCGTACGCCGACCTGCACCGTCGGTGGCGTGCCCATGGGCTCGGAGCACCCGATCGTGGTGCAGTCCATGACCGACACCCGCACCGCCGACATCGAGGCCACCGTCGCGCAGATCGCCGACCTCGCCCGCGCC
>CAYNPF010000152.1:0-5918 GCA_964398895.1 uncultured bacterium | reverse complement strand
AGGACGGCGCGGCTTTCGCGGAGGGCGCTTTCCCCGTTCTTCGCGCGCTGCGTGAAGGCAGGCAGCTGCGCGACTGCGTGATCGGCCTCTACGGCGAGGATGCGACGCCCATCTGGCTCTCCGCCAATGTCGAGCCGATCTCCCGCTCCGATGCGGCAGGGCTGCCGTTGTCCGTCGTTTCCTTCGCCGACATCACCGCGCGGATGCGCGATGCGCAGCGCATCCGGAATCTGGCCGACACGCTCGAGCGCCACGGCGCGCCTCCCCACCAGGCCGCGCCGCCCGGTGGTCACCCGGCGGGCCTGCGCCGCCAGTCCCTTGCCGACGATGAACAGGAAGAACACCGTCGTCGCCGCCGTCGCCCCGAGGACCACCGCCCACGAGAGCCGCGCCCCCTCGCCCTGGAGCAGGATCATCGAGCCGAGCAGGAGCGAGATCACCCCGCCGGCGGCGAGCAGGCCGTGGCTCACCACCTTGATCTCGGCGAGGAAGAAGGCGATCGCCAGCACGATCAGGGCGACGCCGGCGTAGTTGACCGGCAGCGTCGAGAGCGCGAGGAAACCCAGGATCAGGCAGATGCCGCCCACCACGCCGGGCAGGATCGCTCCGGGGTTCTGCAACTCGAAGAGCAGGCCGTAGAAGCCGAGCATCATCAGGATGTAGGCGATGTTCGGATCCACCAGGATGCCGAGCAACCGCCGGCGCAGGCCGGCGGCGACGGTGTCGCGCGGCAGCCCGGCGAGGTGGAGCGTCGTCTCGAGACCGGGCCGCGAGATCGTCCGGCCCTCGAGGCGGGCGAGCAGCTCGTCGAGAGAGCCGGCGACCAGGTCCACGACGTGCAGCGTCACCGCCTCGCTGTCGCCGACCGCCACCGCGCGGCGCACCGCCTCCTCGGCCCACGCCGCGTTGCGCCCGCGCTGGCGCGCCACCGAGCGCGCGAAGGCCGCCGCGTCGTTGGTCACTTTGCGGGCCAGGGTCGAGTCCATGCCGCCCTGCAGGTTGATGGGCGTGGCCGCGCCGATGTTGGTGCCCGGGGCCATGGCCGCCACGTCCGCCGCCATCACCACGAAGACGCCGGCCGACGCCGCGTGCGCCCCCGCCGGCGTGACGTAGGCCACGACCGGGACGGTGGCCGTCAGCAGGCGCTGGACCATCCGGCGCATGCTGGTCTCGAGGCCGCCCGGGGTGTCCACCTCGATCACCAGCGCGCGGTAGCCCTGGCGTTCGGCGCGGTCCACGGCGTCGTCCAGCGCCTCGGCGCTGACCGGCGAGACCGCGCCCTCGAGGCGCAGGACGAGGACACGGCCCTCGCCCGCCAATCGCGCCCCACGGGCCGGCGCGCCGCTCCCCACCATCCCCGCCAGGACCAGCGCCAGTCCGGCCAGACAGCACCGCCCGATCCGCCACCTGCCGCGCGGCCGCGTCGTACTCATCTCGCCTCCTGCCGGCGGTGCGTTCCCGCCGCGCCCGATCCCGGGCGGCCCGTCCCGAACCCGCTTGCCGACCGCGACCCGGACGGCCCGAACCCCGGCGCGAATCAACGCCCAATCCGCCCCGGCGTCAAGAGGTCGGCTTCCGGCCCCGGCAGCCCGGCGGGAGCCGATGCGATAGGATCCCGGGCTCAGGCGGCCCTGAAGGTTCCACTTGGAATCCCGCCGAACACCCCCCGCGGCGTATGCGCTCACTACTCCGCCTGCGTTGGCTCCGGCGCGGCCGCTCCGAGACGAGCCAGTTCGGACCGCGGCCACCGCAATTGCCGCCCGCGCGGCTCAGGCAACTTGCCAACTCGCGTCACGAGGACACTGGCGGGGCAAGCCTCCTTGCGCTCTCTGATTCCACAGCGAAACGGTCAGAACTCACCAGTTTCAGCCAACTCCGCCAAGGGGACAGTGGCGCACGCAGTCACCCCCACGACAGCGCCCCCAGACGCTGGCCACCAGCGCCGGCGACGATCATCGGATCCACGTGGAGGGCGGCACCGCCGGAGGGCATAGCACAGACAACCCCGGTGACGAAGCCGTCTACCTGACGGACCTCAGGGCTCTTCAGCTAGGAGCCCCTGGCTTCGGAGCACGTCCGGGTCGGCAAAGAGCAGACGGAAGAGCTCGCGGATTTCCTCGTAGTTGAGCAACGCGGGGCGGCCCTCCTCAATCCCGCTGGCCGCCCGCCGCAGGCGATCGGCCCTCTCGTAAGCAGCCCGGGCCATCGCCGGCGTGATCGCGTGCTGCGGTTCGGTTGCCAGGTTGCCGTTTCGGTCCAGCCGCACGTAGAGAGCATCTTGCTTGAGCGCATCGAGCTTGCCCTGTGCGATGGACAGCGCCTCCTTGGCGTAGTTCGGATCGTCCAGCCAATAGGGCGGTGCCCCGTCGATGAAGGCGCCGACCTTCTCGTGGCGGAAGATGTTCAGCGCGCTCTTGATCCGCGCCGGGACCTCCCGGTAATCCGGCGGATCGGAAAGCCGCTGGCCGATCCGCTCGATCATGGAGTCCAGGGCCGCGTCCATGTAGTCGAGCACGTCGGCCAGGAGCTGCTTGCAGGTGTGATCGCGGATGGCGTGCTTGACGCCCGCATTCCACGGCACGTCGCCGTGGCGGATCAGGTCCAGCAGGTACACCTTCGCCGCCTCTTCCTGGGCCAGGACGGCCAGCGCGTAGGCTGAAGGGAACCGGTCCCACTCAAGGAGACGCTCTGCATCCTCCAGGAGCCGAACCACATTGCGGTTGGACGCGGCGATCGCGCGATCGAATGACGGCGGCGGAGTCATACTGGTACTCTAGAAGGGGTTGCAGTTTCCGACAAGGGTGGCGGGCTCGGAGCACGAGATTCCAGGCCATGGCGCAGCCACAGAGCACCCCGATAACCGCAGGCCAACGAGCGACGGCGTTTGCCTTCGCGTTTGAGCAGGAGTTCTGCCGGCAGTCTGCGGGCAAACGCGGTGAGGTGAAACTCATCGAAGCGCTGCGGGACACGTTCGAGCGCCTCTCGCCGATGTTTGCCGTGGAGGTGTTTCACGGCTCGAAGTACCAGGTGTTCTTTCCTCAGCAGACCTTCCCGTGGTCGCGACCCCAGCCGCGCTGCGAGCTGTGTGACCTGCTGGTCGTGACGTTTCGCCCGCCGCCGTCGCTGCTGATGCGCATGACCTTCCTGCAGGCAAAGGTCCATCACGGGTGCGACATCACCTCGCCCTTGCGGGCTAATCTGGAGCAATGGGAGCTGCTGGGCACCCGGCCTCCGATCCGGGGTGTCGCCAAGAAGTTCCGGCCGCCGGCGAATCTCCTGAGCGACAGTGCCTTTGGTTCGATCGGCTCCTTCGGGTTCTTCTGGCAGCCGCTCGGCACGGACTGGGAGCTCTGCTATCACGCCGCCAACCACCTGTTTCCCGTCCCCTCCGGATCCAGCCTTCAGGCACGTGTTGGCCGTGCCCCTAACTGGCCGCATCGGTGTGGCGCCTGGCAGATGACGCACGGGTTGGAGGAGTGCGTCAGCGCGGCTGGGAGTCGGCTGTTTGGCTGGTGCGCCTATCGCGGCGCGGTGGGAGCACCCATTCACCGGCTGCCCAAGGCGCCGGGTGAGGCGCACCGGAACCTCTGCCGTTGGTGGCTGGCCGGCACGCTCGATCGTCTCCTGGCGGAGCCGGGATCTGCGGACGAGCACCCGCACAGCGCCGCGCTTCGCGAGTTGCTCCGCAGGGACACCGACCGCCCCACCGAGCCGCTGGTTCCCGCCTCGGGCTCGTTGAATGTGGTGGTGCTGAGAGCGGCAGAAGACATGGCGCCGCCACGCGGCTAGAGTCCTGCGAGATTCTCAGGGTAGGCGTCGAAAGCGATGCAACGCTTGCCGTCGTCGGGCCAGGTCAGGAGACTGCAGCCGGCGGCCTTCTCGTACCCCTCCCCCGGCATGTGCGTGTCCTGGTTCACCACGAGTGAGTTGAGCGGCGGCCATCCTTCGCGGCGGCACCACTCCGCGATTTCCCCGAGGTACTGGCCGGCACTTCGCGTGAGTTCTTCACACTCCGCTCGCGTGCACAGATCCTTGTAGGTGATGGTCACCGAGGAGAGCGCCGGCCGCGGGTGGCGGCCACGACACCTAGCGCGATGATGCTCGAGGAGCACCTGCGCCATCGCCAGCGAGGGAGGACTCAAACGCACTGGGTGCGTCGGCGCGGCGGCGACCACTGCAGGCGCAGGGTGCGGGATGGGTGGGGCCGCGAGGTAAGCGGCGGCAACTGGGGGCAAAGCTGGCGGGTTGGCCACCACTTGCGGCAGCTCGTGCCAGTACGGCAAGAGATCGCAGAGCCGCACGGCCACCTGGCAGCGGTCGCAAACGAAGCCGTAGTTGCGATCCCCAAGCACCGCCGCGCGGGTACGGCACTGGCAGCGCGGACAGGCGACCCACAAGTCGAGGTCCCTCAGGAACACACCTTCGGGCAGCGTTTCGTGCTCGCCGCAGCGCGGACAGTTGCGCGTGACGAACCCGCCCTGCTTGCTGCGCACGAGGATCGTCTCGCAGTGATGCTCCGGGCATACCGAATGGCCGGGGAGCCGCACCGCGTAGCTGCGCCAGAACTCCGCGCCGGGCCGAGGTGGTTCGAGAATGCGCATGGCTGCTTCCCTCCCGCCGCCCTAGAAAGCTACGCCGCTCCGTGGTGCGCTTCCAGCCGATCAAGGAGATTCTCCAGCCGGTCCAAGTAGTAGCGGACATCCTCTGTAATGGGGCAGACGAGATTGAAGTCGCCGGTGACGTGCAGCCCGCCGATGCGGCTCATGCCCGAAAACACGTCCTCCAGCTCCTTGAGCGTGGTGTCCGGCGGACGCTGGATGGCCCGAAGCTTGGACCACAAGATCGCCTTCGATTCCGGATCATAGAGAGTGCGCACCCCGCGCAGGACAACCTGATCGATGGTGGCTTCCACGGCTCGGCGCATGAGCAGAAAACACAGATCGACCGTGTTGACGTCCATCGGGGTCGCCGCCAGCAACCCGCGCACGCGCTCAAGGAGGGCCCGCGGCTTCTCGCAGCGGTCGTAGCAGGAGACGTAGCCGGTGGTGTCCCGAAACGCCTCGATGTGATAGATCAACTCGAAGTGGGGGTTGCCCTTGTGCTCCTTGGCGGCAGTCACCAGCGCATGGAAGAGCTGGCGATTGTGCGTGAAGACGATGACTTGTCGCCTGAAACACTCCTCCATCAGTCTGGAGACGAACGCCGCCATGCGCTCGCTGTCCATGCTGCTCACCGGGTCATCGATGAGGAGGGCATCCGGCGCCCCGCGGTGGTCCAGCTCCGCCAGGAGGTCCGCGGTGGCCCAAGCCACGACTTCGCTTTCGCTCAGGGTCTCGCGAGGGTCGCGACCGCGGGCCTTGTAGCGCCGCTCGGTATGCCCCGCGGGCGAGGCCGCCTTGATGGCAATGGGCACGTTCACCCGCAGCCGCTCGTGCTCCTTCTCGAAGCGCTCTGTGAACTCCGCCAGCCCAAGGGCGGTGGCGGCTTCCGTCTTCTTCGTGCTCCACTGCTGCTGCCAACTGCGCACCTCGCTCTGCGCGGTCGCGACGCCGGCGAGCACGAGCCGCAGGGCCCGGAGGCGATCCAGCTTGTCCGCATGCTGCTTAGCAAACGCGCGCAGCGAGGCCGTCTCGAGTGCCTGCTCGGCGGCGGTGGTGGCCTTCCCCAGAAGCGCCGGGTTGGCCAACTCTGTCTGGGCCCGGACGATATCCGCCCGATCCGCCTCAAGGTCGCGCTGCAGCTTCTCCAGAACTGCCGCGGCGGGCAGATGCTCTACCCACGCCTCGGTTGTCTGGAGGTCCTCCGGCAGCGCGAGCCGCTGTTGGAGCACTACGAGCGCGTCGCGCACCGCCCGCTGGTGCTCGCGGGCGCGCTTGAGGGCAGCCTCGTTCTCCCCGGTGAGTTCATCCCGCAAGCGC
>CAYNPF010000151.1:0-5992 GCA_964398895.1 uncultured bacterium | reverse complement strand
TGAAGAACTCGACCTGGAAGGGCAGCATCCCGACCAGGGTGCGGATGGCCGTCGGCTTCAGCGGCTGGAACAGCGTCATCTCGGTGACCGCCTGCATGACGCGCAGGCTCTCGACCACGCCGTTGGCGGCCATCACCCGCAGCCGGCGCAGCTCGAACAGCGCCACCGCCGGCGGCGGGAGCTGGCCGAAGCGGTCGAGCAGTTCGAGGGTAAGGTCGTCGAGCTCGTCCACCGAGCGCGTGTCGGCCAGGCGGCGATAGAGGTCGAGCTTCTCGTGCTCGTCGGGCACGTAGTCGTCCGGCAGGTAGGCGCTCCAGTCGGTGAGCAGCCGCGGCTCGGGCCGCCGGGCCGCCTCCTCGCCACGCAGCGCGGCCACCGCCTCCTCGAGCAGCTTGAGGTAGAGGTCGAAACCGAGGCCGACGATGAAGCCGTGCTGCTCGGGGCCGAGCAGGTTGCCGGCGCCGCGGATCTCCATGTCCTTCAGGGCGATCTTGAAGCCCACGCCCAGCTCGTCCAGCTCCTCGATCACGCGCAGGCGCTTCTCGGCGTCCTCGGTGAGCACGCGACGCGAGGGCACCACGAGGTAGGCGTAGGCGCGGTGAGCGGAGCGGCCGACGCGGCCGCGGAGCTGGTAGAGCTGGGCCAGGCCGAGCGTGTCGGCGCGGTCCACGATCAGGGTGTTCACGCTGGGCATGTCAATGCCGGATTCGATGATCATGGTCGAGACCAGCACGTCCCAGCGCCGCTCGAGGAACTCGAGCATGATCCGCTCGAGCTCGCGTTCCGCCATCTGCCCGTGGGCGACGGCGATGCGCACCTGCGGCACCAGCTTCCGCAGGCGCAGGGCGGCGTTGGGGATGGTCTCGACGCGGTTGTGGACGAAGAACACCTGCCCGCCGCGGTCCACCTCGCGGAGGATGGCGTCGGTGACGACCTCCTCGTCGAGCTCGAGGATCTCGGTGTGTACCGGCAGGCGGTCGCGCGGCGGCGTCTCGATCACCGACATGTCGCGCGCCCCGGCCAGCGACAGGTTCAGCGTGCGCGGGATGGGCGTGGCGGTCATCGCCAGCACGTCCACGGTGCGGGTGAGCTGGCGGATCTTCTCCTTCTGCGCGACGCCGAAGCGGTGCTCCTCGTCGATCACCACCAGGCCGAGCGCGCGGAAGCGCACGTCCTTCGAGAGCAGGCGGTGCGTGCCGATGACCACGTCCACGTCGCCGGCGGCGACGCGGGCGACGATCTCCTTCTGCTGCTTCGCCGTGCGGAAGCGCGACAGCGCCTCGACCTTCACCGGGAAGTCGGCGAGCCGCTCGCGGAAGACGAGCAGGTGCTGCTGGGCGAGAATGGTGGTGGGCACCAGCACGGCGACCTGCTTGCCGTCCTGCACGGCCTTGAAGGCGGCGCGCACCGCGACCTCGGTCTTGCCGTAGCCGACGTCGCCGCAGATGAGGCGGTCCATCGGGCGGTCCGACTCCATGTCGCGCTTGACGTCCTCGATGGCCCGGAGCTGGTCGGGGGTCTCCTCGTAGGGGAAGGCCGCCTCGAGCTCGCGCTGCCAGACGGTGTCGGCGCGGAAGGCGTGACCGCCCAGCGCGCGCCGCGCGGCGTAGGCGCGCAGCAGCTCCTCGGCCATGTCCTGCACCGCGCGCCGGGCGCGGGCCTTGGTCTTCTGCCAGGCCCCCGAGCCGAGGCGGTGCAGCGCGGGACGCGCCCCCTCGCCGGCGGCGTAGCGCGAGACCAGCGTGAGCTGCTGCACCGGCACGAACAGCCGGTCGCGCTCGGCGTAGGTGATCTCGACGCAGTCGGTCTCCTGCCCGTTCAGGTTGAGGCGCTGCATGCCGCGATAGACGCCGATGCCGTGGTCCTCGTGCACCACGAAGTCGCCGGGCTTGAGCGCCGACAGCTCGGCCAGCGACAGGCCGCCGGCGCGCTTGAGCCGGCGCCGGCGCCGCCGGTAGCGGGCGAAGATCTCGTGATCGGTCAGCACGGCGAGGCCGGCGCCGCGCAGGGTGAAGCCCGCCGAGACCAGCCCGACGCCCAGCGTGGCGCCGGTCTCGCCCAGCAGCTCGGTGAGGCGGTCGCGCTGGCCGGCGTTGTCGCACAGCACCAGGGCGCGGATGCCGTGGGCGCCGAGGTCGTCGAGGTGGCCGCGCAGCCGCTCGATCGAGCGCTGCACCGGCTCGGCCGGCGCGCAGTCCACGGTCAGCGTCGCGCTGTAACGCGCGGCGTCGCCCGACTCGGCGACCGGCCCGAGCCAGTCCAATCCGGGGCGGGCGGAGATGCGCGCGTCGAAGTCGTCGCCCGGCAGGAACAGCGCGTCGGGTGGCGAGACCGCCGGGTAGGGGCCGCGGGCGTCGGCGAAGCCGCGGGCCACGTGCTCGTCCAGCTCGGCGGCGCGGACGCGCAGGCCGCCGGGATCGTCGAGCACGACGACGGCGTCGGCGGGCAGGTAGTCGAACAGCGTGCCGAGATCGGGATCGTAGTGCGCGGCGAAGCGCTCCAGCCCGTCATGGAACAGCCAGTCGCCGTGGGCCGCCCCGCTGCCGACGCGCGGTTCGTTCCCGCTCCCGCGGTCCGCCGCCGCGCGCAGGCGCTCGCTGACCGCCGCCGCCTCGTCCGGCTCGATGACGACCTCGTAGCGCGGCAGCACGCGCGCGCCGGGAAGCTGCTCGAGCGAGCGCTGGGTGGTGGCGTCGAAGCTGCGTAGCGAGACCAGGGTGTCGCCGTCGAACTCGAGGCGCAGCGGATCGGCGAGCCCCCCGGCGTAGACGTCGAGGATGCCGCCGCGCCGCGCGAACTGGCCGACCGCCTCCACCTCGGGCAGGCGCTCGTAGCCGAGGAAGACCAGCCGCTCCATCAGCGCGGCCGGGTCGTAGTCGCTGCCCACCGACAGTTCGAGCACGCCGCGCCGCAGCCGTTCGGGGCGCGGCAGCTTCTGCAGCACGCCGCGCACCGTGGTCAGCACCACGCCGGCTCCGCCGGGCCGGCCGGCGGCGGCGTGTTCCGCCAGCCGCGCCAGCGTGTCGAGACGCTGGGCGGTGATGCCCGGGTGCGGCGAGGAGGGGTCGTAGGGCAGGTTGTCGGGCTCGGGCAGGACCAGGGTGGCGCCGGGACCGCGGAAGTACTCGAGGTCGTCGCGGGCCTCCTCGAAGGCGTCCCCGTGGGCCACGACGTAGAGCAGGGTGCGGCCGGTGCGGCGCTGCAGCCAGGAGGCGAGGTAGCCGCGCGAGGATCCGGTCAGCCCGCGCACGCCGAGGCGCGGGCGGCCGGCGGCGCAGGCCGCCAGCAGCTCCGCCGCCTCGGGCAGGCCGTCGGCCAGGCATGCGATGCCCTCGGCCAGCGCGTCGCGAAGGTAGGTGGAGCCGGACGGCGGAAGCTGGCTGCCCAAGTTCCCCCTCCCCATCCGTCGCGAGCATGCCAAAAACCCGCCGCAGGGATTTCCCGGGCGGTACAGGGTTGCCTCGTCGGGGCCGCGCCCTGCAGGCCGCGGCTCTCCCGCAGCCTAACAACCGGCGCGCGACGGCTCAAGAAGGGGGCCGGGCTCGCGGGACGCGGCGATCGGGACCGCCACGGGGCGAGAACGCGTCGAATCGGGGCACGCCCGGCGGGTCCATGGCCGCGTCCGGCGGCCCGCAGGCCGCTCTTGGCGGTCGGCGCCGGGGGCGGTATAACTGGCGCATCGAGACGTCGGTGACCGGGTCGCGACCGCGTCCTGCGTGCCGGCATTCACGGAGGAGGTCGTCTCTATGTCGTTCCCTCGCGTCATGCTCGTACTCGTGCTGCTGGCCGGCCTGGCTTCCGTGGCCGCGGCGGAGATGCCGACCGCCGCCGCCCACCGCGATCCGGCGGCGCCCTGCTACACCTGGCCTGCCGCGGACTTCGACGGTGACGGCATCTTCGACCGGCTCGACTACTGCAACAACACGCCCAAGGGCTGCATCGTGGACGCCCGCGGTTGCCACCTCGACGCCGACGGCGACGGGGTCTGCGACGGCGTGGACCAGTGCCCCGACACCCCGAAGGGCGAGAAGGTGAACGAGGTGGGCTGCAGCCCGAGCCAGCTCGAGGCGCTCAAGGTGCCGGCGACGCCGCCGCCTCCGCCGCCGGCCCAGACGATCGAGCGTCCGGCGACGCCGCCGCCCCCGCCCGCGCCCAGGCAGTCGGAGGTGGAGAAGCAGCTCGTCGAGACCGGCAGCATCGTGCTGCAGGACGTGTATTTCGAGACCGCCAAGGCCGTCCTGCTCCCCGAGTCGGAGGCCAAGCTCGACGAGGCCGGCGCGGCGCTCGAGAAGTTCGGCGCCCTGAAGGTCGAGGTCCAGGGCCACACGGACTCGCGCGGCTCGGCGGCCTACAACCGCAAGCTGAGCCAGGCCCGCGCGGCCGCGGTGCGCGAGTACCTGCTGGCGCACTTCCACCTCGCCGCCGACAACTACACCGCCAAGGGCTACGGCGAGAGCCAGCTCGCGGTCTCGCCCGAGAAGACCGACGCCGACTACGCGGCCAACCGGCGCGTCGTGTTGAAGGTCCTCAACCCGGACGCGCTGCCCAAGGGCGTGACGATCGAAGACCAGAAGTAACCCGCCGACGAAGCAACGAGCCCCCGGCGCCTCCGTGGCGCCGGGGGTTCGTCGTTCCTCCCGGCCGCGGATTGTCCGTCCCGGGCCCGGGTCTTTCGGGTAAGATTGACGTGGTCCCGCCCGCTCACCCCGAGGCGATTCAACATGTCCGAGATCGGCCGCTGCAGCAGCTGTCTCATGCCCCGGAGCACGCGGGGCTTCACCTTCGACGAGCGCGGCAACTGCCCGCTCTGTGTCGAGCACGCCCGCCATCCCGAGGCCGTCGAGGATCCGGCGGCGGCCGCGCGGCTGGAGCGGACGATCGCGGAGGTCCGTCGCCGCGGCACCGACGCGCCCTTCGACTGCCTGGTCGGCCTCAGCGGGGGCATGGACAGCGTCTACCTCCTGCACCGGCTGACGAAGCGGCACGGCCTGCGCTGCCTGGCGCTCTACTATCGCACGCCGTTCACCCCGCCGGAGATCCACGAGAACGTCCTGAACGTCACGGCCCGGCTCGGGGTTCCCCTGGTGGAGATGGAGCTGTCGCGCGAGGAGCACCGCCGGGTGGCGGCGGACTTCGTCCGCATGTGGGAGCGCAAGCCCGACCAGGTGCTGGTGAACCTCGCCTGCGCGCCCTGCAAGCTGATGCACCGCGAGATGTTCCGCATCGCCCGCCTCCGCGGCGCGCCCACCATCGTGCACGGCGACAACCGCTTCGAGCACGCGAACATCGCGGCCGGGCAGTTGCGCACGAACGCGCTGGACCGCTACGCGCTGCCGGCCAACCTCCTGCGCCTGGGCGTGCTCGCGACCCGCGGCGCCGCGACGCTGTGGCGACATCCGGCGGTGCTGCGTCACAGCGGCCTGGTGTTCCGGGCCGCGGTGCTCTACCTGAATCCCTACACCGCCTACCTGCGGCTCCGCTACCCGCGCGTCCACGTCTTCAACTACTTCCAGGACGGCACCTGGGACGAGCGGGAGCTGGACGCGGTGCTCGACGAGCTGGGCTGGCGGATGCCGGCCGGCTTCCATTCGAAGAAGAAGGCCGACTGCACGTTCGCGCACCTGAAGAACGTGATGAGCCAGGCCAGCACCGGCGCCAACTACCTCGACTGCTTCTACAGCAACATGGTGCGCCTCGGCGTGCTCGGACGTGCCGAGGCGCTGGCCCGGCTCGAGCGCGAGGGCCGCCCGCCCGAGGGGGCGATCGCGGAGGCCTGCCGCACGCTCGGCTGGACGCCCGACTGCGTCAGGAAGTGATCGCGGGGCGCCGCGGCCACGGCGCTCCACGACGCCGCCCGCCGGGACGATGACACCCGGGCCCGCGGACGCCGGCTCGGCGCGGTGACGCCGCCCGCCGGGTCGCGTGGTAACATGCGGCGTTCCGGAGGAATCCCCGATGCGCTGGAAGCCCGCCCGCTGGCCCGTCCTGCTCC
>CAYNPF010000150.1:0-6019 GCA_964398895.1 uncultured bacterium | reverse complement strand
CCCGGCCGCGACGCGGAGAAGTAGCCGCCCCGGGTCCGCCGCGCCACCGCGCGCAGCAGGTCCTCGTCGAGCCGGCTCACCACCGGACCTCCGCCCGGCGTGCGCTTCACGTCCACCGCCCGGCCGAGATCGTCCAGCACCGGCACCTCGCCTCCGACCGGCGTGCCCACGCCCACCGCGTAGACGCGCACGCCGCTGGCCACCACGTGCTCCAGCGCCACCCGCGCGCCGCGCTCGAGGTCCTCGCCGTCCGTCCACAGCACGATCGCCTGCTCGTCGCGCCGCCCCGGCGGCATGACGCGTACCGCCATCCCCAGCGCCCGGCCGAGGTCCGTGCCGGGCAGGCTCGTCGAGCCGGTGGTCAACGAACCCAGCACCAGCCGCGCCGCGCCGCGATCCAGGGTCAGCGGGCAGAGTCGCGAGGCGTCACCGGCGAAGGCCACCACGCCGACTCGGCTGCCCTGGAGCTGCTCGAGCACGGCCAGCGCCTCCTGCCGGGCCTCGTCGAGGCGCGAGGGCGCCACGTCGCGCGCGTCCATGCTCGCCGACACGTCGAGCACCAGCACCACGTCCGAGCCGTGCGACGCCCGGCGGACCACCTCGCGCCCCCACTCCGGCCCCGCCGCCCCCACGATCAGGCTCACCAGCGCCCCGAGGCGCAGCAGCGCCCCCAGCCGGCGCGAACGCGTCCGCACCTGGGCGCGCAGCACGGAGTCGCGCCGCTCCCCGGTCAGCCGGCTCAGCGCGCGCTCCGCCCGCCGCGCGGCCGCGAGCTCCAGCAGGAGCAGCAGCGGCACCAGGACCAGCGCCCACAACCAGCGGATGTCCGAGAAACTCATCGTTCCTTCCTCACGGCACGCGGAACGCGACCGTGCTCGAGAGCAGCGCGGCCAGGGCCAGCAGGCCGGCCGCGGCCGCGAGCAGCACCGGCGCCGCGTCGCGGTAGTCACGGTAGACGATCGAGCGGACGGGCACGCGCTCCAGCCGGTCGATCTCGTCGTAGATCCCGGCGAGCGCCGCGGCGTCGGTCGCGCGGTAGAAGCGACCGCCGGTCCGCTCGGCGATCCGCTGCAGGGTCACCGGATCCACGTCCATCTGCATCATCTCGATCCGGGGCCCCCGCACGGGGTCGTCGGTCGGCACCGGCACGAAGCCGCCGCGCCCCACCAGGATGGTGTAGACCTTCACCCCCAGCGCGCGGGCCAGATCCGCCCCCGTCAGCGGGTCGATCTGGCCGCGGTTGTTGGCGCCGTCGGTGAGCAGCACGATCACGCGGCTGGGCGTGCGACTCTCCCGCAGCCGCGCCACCGCCGTCGCCAGCCCCATGCCGATCGCCGTGCCGTCCTCGGCCAGCCCGAACTGCAGCCCGTCCAGCAGCTCGCCCAGCGCCTCGTGATCGAGGGTGAGCGGGCACTGCGTGAACGCCGTGGCCGCGAAGCCCACCAGACCGATGCGATCGTGCGGCCGGCGCCGGATGAACTCCCGCGCCGTCTGTTTCGCCACCGCCAGCCGGTTCAGCGGCTGGAAGTCCTGCGCCGTCATGCTCGGCGACATGTCAATGGCCAGCACGATGTCCACACCGCGGCTCTCCGTCTCGCTCAACCGCAGCCCCTGCTGGGGGCGCGCCAGCGCCGCCAGCGCCAGCGCCAGCGCCAGCCACGGCAGCACCTCCACCGCCCGCACCAGGCCCGCCAGCGGGCCGCCGCCGCCCGCCGCCCGCGCCCACAGCACCGCCGCCCCGCGCGTCCGGCCCAGCCGCGCGCGCAGCACCACGAGCAGCGGCACCAGCGCCAGCAACAGCAGGAGCCACGGGGCCTCCCAGCGCATCAGGCGGTCCCCCCGGCGGCGCGGCGCGGATCATGCCGCACCCACTCCTCGACCGCCGTCTCGGCCCCGTGCGCCTCGGCGACGTCGCTCGCGGCGCGCGCGAACTTCACCCGGTCCCAGGCCGCGAGCAGCCCGGCCAGCCTCCCCAGCTCCGCCGGCGCCAGGCTCGCGGCGTCCAGGTGCGCCACCAGCTCGGGCGTGCTGTCGCCCGGGCGCACGGCCGCCCCGCTCGCCTCGAGGTAGCGCCGCAGGATCCCGGTCAGCTCGAGCGCGTGCTCCGCGAAGCGCCCCGCCTCCGGCAACCGCCGCGCCCGCAGCGCCGCCAGCGCCGCCAGCGCCGTCTCCCCCGGCGGACGCGCCGGGGCGCGCGGCGCGGATGCCGCCACCGGCGCCCGCGCCCGGCGCGGACGCCGCAGCCATCGCACCAGCAGCCCGAGCGCCACCAGCACCGCCGCCCCCGCGCCCACCCAGCGCCACGGCACGACCTCCCACCACGGAGCGGCGAGCGGGCCGCGCAGCGGCCGCAGTCGGGCCGCCGTGTCGTCGGCGGCGATCACCGGGGCCACACCCAGGCGCACCACCGGCAGGTGACCCCGGCGCCAGTCCCCGCCGCGCTCGCGCACGCGGAAACCGAGCCCCGGCACGCCGACGTAACCGGTCGCGAACACCTGCAGCGGGATCTCCACCTCCATCGTCGCCGGCAGCTCGTCCCCCGCCGCCCGACCCATGCTGCCCTCGAAATGCGCGATCCGCCGCGCGCGCGGTCCGCCCCATTCGAGCACACCGTCCGACACCGGCGGCTCCCAGCGCAGCTCGGTGCGCCCCGGGACCTCGACCCGCCCGCGGTAGACGACCCGGGCCCCCAGGCGCGTGACCGAGGGCGTGAGCGCGGCCTGGCAGGCGTAGCCGGCCGCCGACTGCCCCCGTGCCGCCGGCGGCACGGCCAGCCGGGCCCCGGCCGGTGTCGCGAGCCCCGCCAGGAGCGCGAGCGCCAGCACCCTGCTTCCCGCCGCCCCGCGGCGCCTCACCCGCGTCTCCCGCGCCGCCGCTCCGCGAAGTACCGCAGGAGCGGCGGGAGCCACGCGCGCCCGGTGAGCAGCACCAGGTGCGGGCAACCCGCGCGCGACAGCGCCGCGCTGGCCAGCCCGAGATGGCGCACGGCGTCCCGACGGTAGCGCTCGCGCGCTCCCGCCCGGGCGGTGTCGAACAGCCGCCGTCGCCCCGTCTCGAGGTCCTCCATCTCCACCCAGCCCACCGCCGGCAGCGTCTCGTCGCGCGGATCGCGCAGCACCAGCGCGGTCACGTCGTGCCGCCGCGCCAGCACCCGCCAGTCGCCCGCCTCGAGCGGGTCCTCGAAGTCGGAGATCCAGAAGATGAGGCTGTGCCGCGGCGCGATGCGCAGCAGGAAGCGAGCGGCCGCGCGGGTGCCGGGCGTGCCCGCCCGGGCCTCGGCGCCGAGCACGTCGCGCAGCAGCCGCAGCACGTGGGAGCGCCCGCGCGCCGGGGGCACGAAGTGCTCGACCTCCGGGCTGACCAGCAGCAGTCCGACCCGGTCGCTGTGCCGCTGCGCCGCGAAGGCGAGCACGGCGCAGAGCTCGGCCGCCAGCTCGCGCTTCTCCACCCCGGTGGTGCCGAAGCGCATCGAACGCGACACGTCCACGACCAGCAGGACGGTGAGCTCGCGCTCCTCGGCAAAGCGCTTGACGAACGGCTCGCCGAAGCGCGCGGTCACGTTCCAGTCGATGTCGCGCACCTCGTCGCCCGGGACGTAGCGGCGCACCTCGTCGAACTCGATGCCCCGGCCCTTGAACACGCTCTCGGCGTTGCCGGCGAAGAAGTCCGCGACAAGGCGGCGGCTCCGGATCTCGAGCCGCCGGACCTTGCGCAGCAGCTCGGCGGTCTGCATGCGTCAGGCTCCGAGCCGGGACACCGCCGGGCCGCACCGGCGGCGCCGGCGGACCGGCCGCGGGGAGCAACGACGGAGTCGTGGCCGCTCACCACGCGCGGCGTGGTCGGCTGTGTCGAGGAGGAGCGACGCGGCGGGCGGCCCGCCGCCGCTCCCCTGGAGGACCGGGCCGGGAACGGGGCACGGCCGCATCACTCGTCGTCGCCAGCCGCTCACGGCTCGTCCCCTCCTCGTTCCCTGCACGGCCCCGTTCCCGACCCGGCGCGGCCCACGGGGGTCCTCCGGCGCAACCTACGGCACGCGGACCTGCTCGAGGATGCGGCGGCTCACCTCCTCGCCGTCAATGCCCTCGGCCTCGGCCTCGTACGAGACGTGGATCCGGTGCCGCAGCACGTCGGGGGCGATGCCCTTCACGTCCTCGGGCAGCACGTAGGGCCGCCCCGCCAGCAGCGCCAGCGCCTGCGCCCCGCGCACCAGGAACAGCGTCGCCCGCGGGGAGGCGCCGAAGGCGATGAGCGTCTCCAGCGGCAGACCGAAGTCCCGCGGCCGCCGCGTGGCGGTGACCACGTCGAGGACGTACTCCTGGATCTTGTCGTCCACGTACACGCCGCTCAGCGCCGAGCGGGCCTCGAGCACCGCCGCCCGGTCGGCCCGCGGCCGCAGCTCCGGCAGCTCGGCCAGGCCCACCCGCCGCAGGATCTCCTTCTCCTCGTCGCGCTCCGGGTAGCCGATGCGCACCTTGAGCATGAAGCGGTCGCTCTGCGCCTCGGGCAGCGGGTAGGTGCCCTCCTGCTCGATGGGGTTCTGGGTCGCCATCACCAGGAACGGTTCCTCCAGCGGATGGCTCTCGTCGCCCAGCGTCACCTGGCGCTCCTGCATCGCCTCGAGTAACGCCGACTGCACCTTGGCCGGGGCGCGATTGACCTCGTCGGCCAGCACCAGGTTCGCGAACAGCGGGCCCCGCTTCGGGCTGAAGGAGCCGTCGCGCGGGTTGTAGATCAGCGTGCCGGTGAGGTCGGCCGGCAGCAGGTCCGGGGTGAACTGGATGCGCCGGAAGCGCACCGCCAGCGTCCGGGCGAGGCTCTGCACCGCCAGGGTCTTCGCCAGCCCCGGCACCCCCTCGAGCAGCACGTGCCCGCCGGTGAGCAGCCCGACCAGCAGCCGCCCCACCATCGCCTGCTGCCCCACCACCACCCGACCCACTTCCTCGCGGACGTCGTCGAGGACCTGGCCCGCCCGCTCGATGCGGCGCGCCGCCTCCTTCATGTCCACCGTCATCAGGGTCCCTCCCGCGCGCGTCCCGCGAGGCCGGCGGCACCCGGGGCTCCCCGGGGGCCGGCACGCGACGGCGTCCGTGACGGCACGCGCGCGCAGTATATCGGAGCCGTGGTGGGATTCAATCCGTCCGGGAGCGCGGGGTCGCGCCCCCTGCCCACCCTCGGGCGGGCATCAGGCGGCCAGTCGGCCCCTGCCCTCGTCGCACGCCATGCCGCTCAGCCAGCTCGCGAGCAACACGTGGGCGGCGACGAGTCGGAACGGAGGCTCGGGCAACTCGATCCGCTCCAGCCGCGCGAGGGCACGATCCACCTCGAGCGAGAGCGGGCTCGCGCGGCCTCCCGCCGCGCACGCCGCCGCCATGAGCTGGTGGACCCGCACGCGGGCCAGCGCCTCGGTGCGCAGGTCCCGGCGGTAGCGCAGGGCCGCACCCTCGAAGAGCCGCACCGCCACCTCGTGCTCCCCCGCCGCCAGCGCGTGCAGCCCGAGGTGGTGGAGCTGCTCACCCGCGAGGAGGAACGGGAAACGGCAGGCCAGGGCCCGACAGACGGGCCGACCGAGGAGGGTGGCGAGCAGATCCGAGCGCAGGTGCACGCCCCCCTATCCTGCACGAACGGTGCCACCCGTCGCGCCGGGGCGATCCACCCAACTCCTTGCAGGAGAATGCGGAGCCCCGGCGGCTTCACGTCGCTTCGAGGTCGCTTCGTGCAACCTGACGCACTCCGGCCTTCAGCCTGCACGGTGCGGCCCCCCGGCCGGGACCGGGGGGCCGTCGTTGCCTCGTGGCTGGGGCCGCTGCCTAGCGAGCCGGGCGCTGGACCGGCGTCCAGCTGAACAGCGGGAAGTCCGCGCACAACTCGAGCACCGACTTCTCCACCTCGGCCACGACCGCCGCGTCGCCGGGCTGCTCCAGCACCCGGGCGATCCAGCCCGCGATCAGGCCCATCTCCGCGACACCGAAGCCGCGCGTGGTCAGGGCCGGCGTGCCGATGCGCACACCGCTCGTCACCC
>CAYNPF010000149.1:0-6055 GCA_964398895.1 uncultured bacterium | reverse complement strand
TGCGACGCAGTCGGTGACCAACGCCGAGGACTACGAGGGTCTGCTGGTGCGGGCCGAGTGCCTGAAGGTCGTGCCCTTCAACACCGACCCGACCGTCCCGACGCAGGGTGGTTCGTTCCGCGTCGTGCAGGCTCCGCTCTACGCCGACACGCTGCTGGTCTCCTCGCTCGGCGACCACTACCCGACCTACACCCCGGTCGTGGGCTCGTTCATCAACGTGACCGGCGTGATCCACCTGGACAGCGACGTGGCGCGCATCCTGCCGCGCCAGCTCTCGGACATCGAGGTCATGGGCGCGGGTGTGGTGCCGACCACGGGCCACATCTCGTTCGCGGTCTCGCCGAATCCGGCGCGCGTCAGCCAGGTCACCTTCGCGCTGCCGAAGGCGGCGAACGTGAACCTGTCGGTGTTCGACCTCGCCGGCCGCAAGGTCGCCACGCTGGCCCAGGGCAACCTGCCCGCCGGCCAGTACTCGCGTGAGTGGCGGGGCAGCGACGTGGGCGCGGGCATCTACTTCGTCCGTCTGCGCGTCGGCTCCGAGACCTACAACCTGCGCACCGTCAGCCTGAAGTAGCGCAGTCGCATCATCCGTGCGGCCGGGTCCCTCCGGGGACCCGGCCGTACGCTTGCGCGGCGGACGGGATTGCGCGGCCGTTCGCTGCGCTCCTATAATCCGCCGCTCACGACCGGCGCGGCGGGCTCGGCCCGCAGCCCCGCGCTCTCCGGTCGCTTCCCATGCACGGCCCCGGCCGCGGGCGCCCGCGGAGGTCCGATGTCCATCTCGATCGTGGTCCCCCAGCTCGGCGAGAGCGTGGCGGAGGGGACCGTCTCGAAGTGGCTGAAGCAGGTCGGTGAGCGCGTACGGCGCGAGGAGCCGCTGGTCGAGATCCAGACCGACAAGATCAACGTCGAGATCCCCTCGCCGGCCGACGGCGTGCTGGAGGCCATCACCGTGGCCGAGGGCACGACGGTGCTGGTGGGGACGGAGATCGGCGTGCTGGCCGCCGCCGGCGCGCCCGCCGCGGCTCCCGCGTCACCCGCCGCGACGCCGGCGGCGCCGGCCGCGACGCCGGCGGCGCCGGCCCCCGTGGCCACGGCACCGGCGCCCGCCGCCGTCGCTCCGGCTCCCGCGCCCGCCACCGCGGTGCCGCCGGCGGCCCCGACTGCCGCGCCGCCCGCGCCGCCCGCCGAGGCCGGCGATTCCGCGCGGGCCGGGAACCTCTCGCCAGCGGTGCGCCGGCTCATGCGCGAGCACGACGTCTCCTCGGCCGAGATCGCCGCCATTCGCGGGCACGGCGTGGCCGGCCGCGTGACCCGTGACGATCTGCTCGAGTACCTGAAGGGCCGCGTGGTGCCGGCGGCGCCCGCCGCGCCCGCCTACGTGCCGCCCGCCCCGCTGCCGACGCCGGCCGTGTCCGCGACCGTCCCGGCGGGGGCCGGACCGCGCGAGGAGATCGTGCCCTTCAGCAAGGTGCGCCGGCTCATCGCCGAGAACATGGTCCGCGCCAAGCACACCGCCGCGCACACCCACTGCTTCGACGAGGCCGACCTGGGCGCGATCGTGGCGCTGCGTCGCGAGTGGGCGCCGCGGCTGGCCGAGCAGGGCGTGCACCTGACCTACATGCCGTTCTTCATCAAGGCGGCGGTGCTGGCACTGCGCGAGTTCCCCGGGGTGAACGCCGAGGTCCGCGGCGAGTCGGTGGTGCTCAAGCGCTACTACCACATCGGCATCGCCGTCGGCCGCGACGACAAGGGCCTGATCGTGCCCAACCTCAAGGACTGCGACCGCAAGGGCCTGGTCGAGCTGGCGCGCGAGGTCGCCGACCTGGGCGCGCGGGCGCGGGCCGACCGGCTCAAGCCCGACGAGATCGTCGGCGGCACCTTCAGCATCACGAACGCCGGCGTCTACGGTGCGCTCAACTCGGCGCCGGTGATCAACGTGCCCGAGGTCGCCATCCTCGGCGTGCACAAGATCACCGACCGGGCGGTGGTGCGCGACGGGCAGGTGGTGGTGCGCCCGATGATGAACCTGGCCATCGGCTTCGATCACCGGGTGGTGGACGGCGAGCTGGCGGTCAAGTTCCTGCGGCGTGTCGCCGAGCTGCTCGAGCGGCCGGAGCTGCTCTGGTTTCAGGTGTGAGCGGGATCCTCGGCGTCTGCCACCTCGGACCCACGCCCTATCGCGAAGGGGTGGCGCTGCAGGAGGCGCTGGTGCGCCGCTGCGCGCAGCGGCGGGGGGCGAGTCCGGCGGCGGACGGCGAGGGCCTCGAGGCGATTGGCGACTGGCTGCTGTTCCCCGATCATCCGCCCGTGCTCACCGTGGGACGCGGCGGCAGCGAGGCCAGCCTGCGCGTCGGCCGGGCCGAGCTGGCGGCGCGCGGCGTCGAGCTGTTCGAGGTCGCCCGCGGCGGCGACATGACCTGGCACGGGCCGGGGCAACTCGTGGGCTACCCGATCGTGGACCTGGACCGCGTCGGTCGCGACCTGCACGCCTACCTGCGCCTGCTCGAGGAGGTCCTGATCGAGGCGCTGGACGGCTGGGGCCTGCCGGCCGGGCGGGTGCCCGGCCGCACCGGCGTCTGGGTCGGAGAGGAGAAGATCGCCTCCCTGGGAGTCGCGGTGCGCGGCTGGGTCGGCTACCACGGCTTCGCCCTGAACGTGGCGCCCGATCTCGCCGGCTTCGACCTCATCCACCCCTGCGGGCTGCGGGGGGTGCGGATGACCTCGCTGCGCGAGCGGCTGGGCGATCGCGCGCCCACGCTGGCCGCGGCCCGGCGCACGGTGGCCGCGCTGCTGGAGCGCCGGCTGGGCTACGCGGCGGTGCGCCGGGTGCCGGCCGCCATGGTCCGGAAGCTGGTCCCGGGCATCGAAAGTCATTCAGCCGTACACTCCGAGGCACATCCCGCCGCCTGAGCGGCTCGAACCCCCGCCGGGGCGCGTCCCCGGGAAAGAGGAGAAGGAATGCTCACGATCACCGACGCCGCCAGCCGCAAGCTCGACGAGATCCTCCGCCAGCAGGGCGAGCACGGCGGGCAGCCCTACGGTTTGCGCATCAGCGCCGCGCCGGGCTGCTGCTCGGGCGCGCACTACGGCCTGTCGCTGGCCGAGAAGCTCGAGGAGGGCGACTGGGAGGGCACCTTCGGCACGGTCAAGGTGCTGGTGGATCCCGACAGCGCGCCGTTCCTGAAGGGCGCGGCCATTGACTACGTCGAGACGCCGGAGGGCGCCGGCTTCACGGTGAAGAACCCGAACGCCGCGCCCAAGCCCGAGGGCGGCTGCGGCTCGGGCTGCGACTCGGGCTGCGACTCGGGCTGCTGCGGGTAGCGAACATGACCGTGTCGCCGGGCTCCGCGGCGGGCGCGCGCCCGTTCGCCGACTTCGCCGTGCTGTCGGCGGCGGAGATCCGCGAGCGCACGCGGGCGGCGCGCCGCGCCCTGGGCCCGCGCGTGGTCGTGCTCGGCCACCACTACCAGCGCGACAGCGTCATCGAGTTCGCCGACTTCCGCGGCGACTCGTTCAAGCTCTCGCAATCGGCGGCGCGCCAGCGCGAGGCCGAGTTCATCGTCTTCTGCGGCGTGCACTTCATGGCCGAGTCGGCCGACGTCCTGCGCGCCCCGCACCAGACGGTGATCCTGCCCGACCTGAAGGCCGGCTGCTCGATGGCCGACATGGCGACGGGGGAGGACGTCGAGGCGGCCTGGGATCGGTTGCTGGCCGCGCACGGCGAGACGCTGCTGCCGGTGACCTATATGAACTCGACCGCCGAGCTCAAGGCCTTCTGCGGCACGCGCGGTGGCGTGGTCTGCACCTCGTCGAACGCCCGCTCGGTGCTGGAGTGGGCGTGGGCCCGGCAGCCGCGCGTCTTCTTCTTCCCCGACCAGCACCTCGGCCGCAACACCGCCCGGGCGATGGGCGTGCCGCTCGAGCGCACCGCCGAGTGGGAGTGGCGCACCGGCGATCCGGCGCGGGCGAACGCGGCCTGCCTCGCCTCCGACGTGCGCCTGATCCTGTGGCGCGGCCACTGCTCGGTGCACACGCAGTTCACGAAGCGGCTGGTGGAGGAGGCCCGCGCCGCCGACCCGGCGGTGCGCGTGCTCGTGCACCCCGAGTGCGTCTTCGAGGTCGCCGAGGCGGCGGACCTGGTGGGCTCGACCGAGTTCATCATCGAGCAGGTCGAGCGGGCGCCGGCCGGCACCCACTGGGTCATCGGCACCGAGATCAACCTGGTGCGCCGCCTGGCGCACGAGCACCCCGGGCAGCGCATCGAATCGCTGCAGGCCGACGTCTGCCCCTGCGTCACCATGAACCGCATTGATCCGGCGCACCTGCTCTGGGTGCTGGAGAA
Organism: uncultured bacterium; assembly: GCA_964398895.1. Taxonomy (GTDB): domain Bacteria; phylum Eisenbacteria; class RBG-16-71-46; order RBG-16-71-46; family RBG-16-71-46; genus JANXPZ01. Next base: position 1,710 of record CAYNPF010000149.1, on the reverse strand, counting down.
CCTGGTCGAGGGGCACGCGGTCAACGTGGTGAACGTGCCCGAGACGGTGCGGCACTACGCGCGGGTGGCGCTCGACCGCATGCTGAGCCTGGGCGGGGCGGCGGGTCCGCGCGACCCGGCGCTGGGCAGGGACTGAGCGTGGCCGGGGAGAGCGGACGTCCGGAGGGGACGCCGGCGGCGCGACGGCCGGCCTGGCTCAAGGTCGCCTTGCCCGGCCGCGGCGAGTACGCCGGCACGCGCGCGCTGCTGCGCGGGCAGCGGCTGGCCACGGTCTGCGAGGGCGCGCGCTGCCCCAACCTCGGCCACTGCTGGGAGCGCGGCACCGCGGCGATCATGATCCTGGGCGAGCGCTGCACGCGGCGCTGCGGCTTCTGCGCGGTGGCGCCGGGGCGGCCCGACGGCCACGTGGACGAGGACGAGCCGCGGCGCGTCGGCGAGGCGGTGGCGGCGATGCGGCTGCGCTACGCGGTCATCACCTCGGTGACCCGCGACGACCTGCCCGACGGCGGCAGCACCATCTTCGCCCGCACCATTGCCGAGATCCGCGCCCGCTGCCGCACGATGATCGAGGTGCTGATCCCCGACTTCCAGGGTCGCGAGGAGGACCTGGCGCGGGTCATCGCCGCGCGGCCCGACGTTATCAACCACAACGTCGAGACGGTCGAGCGGCTGCAGCCGACCGTGCGGCCCAGCGCCCGCTACCGCCGCTCGCTCGAGTTGCTGCGGCGCGTGCACAAGAGCGGCGCGGGCATCCTGAGCAAGTCCGGCATCATGCTGGGCCTGGGCGAGACCGACGCCGAGGTCGAGCAGACGCTGGTGGACCTGCGCGCGCAGGGCTGCGACCTGCTCACCATCGGCCAGTACCTGCGGCCGACGCCGCACCACCTGCCGGTGGTCGAGTACGTGCACCCCGACAGGTTCGCGGCCTGGGCGCGGCGCGCGGACGAGCTGGGCTTCGCCAACACCGCGAGCGGTCCGCTGGTGCGCTCGTCGTTCCACGCCGACGAGCTGGCCGCGGCGCTGCGGATCGCGCCCGGCGATGCGGCGAGCGGGGCGGCCCCGACGACCGCCTAGCCCGGGCGGTCCTTCGCGAGCCACAGACCGAGCCCGCGGGCGCGGGCTCGCGAATCGTCCCGCCTAGCTCCGTTCCAGCTCCCCCGGGGCCAGCACCCGCACCACGCGTCCGCCGCGATCCGCCGCGCCCGCGCACTCGAGGCGCAGCAGCGTGCCGGCGGCCAGGCTGCGGCCGGTGCCGGTGAAGCGACCGACCAGCAGACCGAGCAGCGGCTGGTGGCCGACCAGCAGGACGTGCCCGTCGGCGGGCCCGAGGGCGGCCAGCACGGTCAGGATCGCCTCGGGATCGCGTTCCGGCTCCAGCGCGGCCAGCGGCTCGATCGGCACTGTCACGCCCGCGGTGCGCGTCAGCAGCATGGCGCTGGCGAGGGTGCGGCGATACGGGCTGGCGAGGACACGGTCGGGGTGCCAGCTCTCGCCGGCGAGGTGGCGGCCTAGGGCGGTCAGATCGTTCGTGCCCTGCTCGGACAGCTCGCGCAGGCGGTCGCCGCCGGGCCCCGCGGGGACCGACAGACCGTGACGCAGCAGGTCGAGGACGAGGCCCATGGCCGCAGGGTCGGGGTCGGCGGTCGGTCTGTCAAGACCGCGGGCGCGCTGACCGCGCAGTCGTCCAGCCAGGAGACGCCCCGCCGGCCG
>CAYNPF010000148.1:0-6103 GCA_964398895.1 uncultured bacterium | reverse complement strand
AGCGGCTCCCGCGGCTAGGCGGCCCGCTCGTCGTCGCCCTCGTCGCCCGCCCGCATGTCCTCGGTGGGAACGTCCTCGCCGTGGTCGAAGAACGAGGTCAGGGCGTCGAGGTCCCGCTTGGCGTCGCCGTAGCCGGGGTGGATCCACAGCGCGTGCCACATCAGGCGCAGGGCCATCTCCAGGCTGCCGACCTCGACGCAGGCGGAGCCGGCGAGGTACCACAGCACGGGGTCGTGCGGGGAGCACGACAGGCCGCGCAACGCGTACGACAGCGCCTCGTGCTCCTCGCCCTGCTGCAGCGCGGTCGCGGCGGCCTCGGTGAAGGCCTTCGCCGCCTCGGCGTTGGGCACCGGATCCAGGCCCGGGATGAGCATCTCCAGTTCGCCGATGGCGAGCTTGAGCGTGTGGACCATGTAGGGCTCGAGACCGGGCTCACGACGCGTGAGCACGCGGTCGGCCAGGTGGGCCAGCGCGCGGGTCAACTCGTTCAGGGTCGGGCGGGGCATGTCGGACACGTCGGCCTCCAGCGGACCGGAGCCGCGCCCGCCACCCATTGGTCGTGCGCTGGACCCATCCTTCGATGGGCGCTCAGCTGGGAGCGGGCGCAGCGGGCTCACGGTCCTGCCCCGGTTATCGGCGCGACGCGCGTGGACTTGAATGATTTGGCGGGCGGCCGGAAGGCCGCTCAGGCCCGCGCGAAACGCGGTTCGACGACGCGCAGGAACTGCTCGAGCAGGTTGGCGGCGACCCGCCGCCGGTACTCGCGCTCGGAGCGGATGTCGTCAATCGGCGCGATGTCGTCGAGCAGCGCCGTGCGCGCGGCGGCGAGCAGCCGGGCGCCGGGGCGGCCGCCGAGCAGGATGTGCTCGACGCGGCAGGCGCGCAGCGTGACCGGGGCGACGCTGCCCAGCGCGACCCGCGCCACGTCCACGCGACCGTCGCGGCCGACGCGCAGCAGCCCGGCCAGCGCCACCTTGGAGATGCTCTGGGCGCGGCGGGTGCCGACCTTGCGGAAGAACTGCCGCGCCCGCGGCGGCGGCGCCGGCAGGCGCACGGCGGCGATCAACTCGTCGGGCTCGAGCGCGAGGTCGCGGTAGCCGAGGAACAGACGGCGGAACGGCACCTCGCGCTCGCCGCGCACCGACTGCGCCCGCACCACCGCCTCCAGCGCCATCAGCACCGGCAGCGAGTCACCGGCCGGCGAGGCGTTGGCGATGTTGCCGCCCAGCGTGCCGCGGTTCTGGATCTGCCAGGCGCCGACCTGTCCCGCGGCCGCGGCCAGCGCTGGGTAGCGCCGCACCATCCGCGCGTCGGCGAGCAGGTCGCTGAAGGTGGTCAGAGCGCCGATCTCCAGGCCGTCGCGCCGCGCGCGCACGCCGCGCAGGGCGCGCAGGCCCCAGAGGTCGAGGAAGCGCCGGCCCGGCTCGACGCCGGAGTTGAGCAGGACCAGCAGGTCCGTGCCGCCGGCCAGCGGCACCAGCCGCTCGCCGCGCAGGGAGGCGTGCAGGAGATTGAGCGCGTGCGCCAGGTCGCGCGGACGCACCACGTCGAGGGTCGAGAGCGCCGCCCTCATCGTGCCGCCCGGCGCGCGGTCTTGCGCGCTGCATTGCGCGCGGGGGCTGCCTTCAACGCGCGCTTGCGCGGTGCGCTCTTGCGCGCGGGCGCCGTCGCTCGCTTCCGCCGCGCCGGCTTCGCCTGCAGACGTGCCGCCGCCCGCACTGCGTCCACGATCCGCTGATAGCCGGTGCAGCGGCACAGGTTGCCGGCCAGCGCCACGCGCACCTCGTCCTCGCTCGGCACCCGCCCCCGGGTGCGGGCGAGCAGGGCGTGCGAGGTGACGAGGATGCCGGGCGTGCACATGCCGCACTGCGTACCGCCGCGATCCACGAACGCCTGCTGCAGCAGCGACAGCGCCGGGCCGCGCGACAGGCCCTCGACGGTGACGATGCGCGCGCCCTCGGCCTGCGCCGCCGGGACCAGGCAGGAGTTCACCGGCTCGCCGTCGAGCAGCACCGTGCAGGCGCCGCACTCGCCCTCGCCGCAGCCCTCCTTGGTGCCGGTCAGGCCGCAGTCCTCGCGCAGCACGTCGAGCAGGCGCTTCATCGGCGCCACCCGCACGCGGCGGCGGCGGCCGTTGACGGTGAAGTTCAGCGTCCGCATCGGCTTCATCGGAACTCCTCGGCGGCCAGCGCGCGCAGCAGGCGCTCGGGCGTGATCGGGATGGCGGCGAGCCGCGCGCCGGTGGCCTGCGCCACGGCCTCGACTACCGCGCCGGCCGGCACGTCCATGGGCAGCTCGCCCAGCCCCTTGGCGCCGTAGGGGCCGCCGGAGAAGGGATTCTCGACCAGCTCGACGTCGAAGGTCGGGGCGTCCACCGCGGTGGGGATGATGTAGTTGGTGAGCTGGTGGTTCCAGACGCGCCCGTCCTTCCAGCGCACCTCCTCGAGCAGCGCGTAGCCCAGACCCTGCAGCGTGCCGCCCTCGATCTGCCCGATGCACTGCACCGGGTGGATCGCCTTGCCGACATCCTGCGCCGTGGCCACGTGCAGCACACGGACCTCGCCGGTGTCGAGGTCCGCCTCGACCTCGACCGCGGTGGCGGCGTAGGAGAAGCACGGGTAGGCGTCGCCACGGTAGTGGACGTCGTCCCACTCAGCCCCCGGCAGCGGCTGGTAGCGGCGCTCGACCCGCAGCGGCCCGCGCTGCTTCAGGAAGGCGCGCGCCACCCGCTGGAAGTCGGCGCCGTCGCGGATCGCCCGCTCGGCGAAAAGCTCGAGCCGCTCGAGCATGCCGCGCGCGCAGCGCTCGAGCAGCCCGCCCACGACCATGGTGGTGCGCGAGGCGACGGTCGGCCCGCTGTTCGGCACCGCCGCGGTGTCGGGCACGTGGACCTCGACCAGCTCCGGCGCCACCCGCAGGCGCTCGGCGACCATCTGCGTGAAGATCGTGGTCGCCCCCTGGCCCAGCTCGCAGTTCGCCACCAGCACGCGCGGCCGCCCCTCGGGCGTCAGCTCGAGCGCGGCCAGCGACTTGATGTTCACCTCGCCGCTGCCGGTGAAGCCGGCGCCGTGCCAGGCCAGCGCCATGCCGATGCCGCGGCGCAGGCGCCGCCCGTCGGGCGGGCGCTTGCCCGCGCGCTCGGCCCGCGCGGCCGCCGCGTTTTCGCGCGCGTAGCGGCGGCGCTTGGCCGCCCAGCCGGCGCGCTTCGCGGTGCGCACCAGCACGTCCATGGCGCTCACGCTCTCGCGCAGCACCTGGCCGGTCGGCGTCACGTCGCCCAGCACGACCGCGTTGCGCCGGCGCAACTCGACCGGGTCGAGGCCCAGCTCGGCGGCGACGCGGTCCATGTGGCTCTCGATCGCGTAGACGGTCTGCGGCACGCCGAAGCCGCGGAACGCGCCGCTCGGCGGCGTGTTGGTGACCACAGCGCGGGCGCGGATCTTCACGTCGGGGCAGCGGTAGGCGCCGCCGGCGTGCAGCGCGCCGCGGGAGAGCACCACCGGCGTCATCGTCTGGTAGGCGCCGCCGTCCATGACCACGTCCACGTCGGTGGCCACCAGCGTGCCGTCGCGACGGTGCCCGGTGCGGATGCGCACGCGCGCCGGGTGGCGCTTGGTGGTGGCGGCGATGTCCTCGAGCCGATCGTAGACGATCTTCACCGGCCGGCCGCTCTTCCACGCCAGCAGCGCCGCGTGCCCGCCGAGCACCGAGGGGTAGTCCTCCTTGCCGCCGAACCCGCCGCCGGTGACCGTCTGGATCACGCGCACCTGCTCCGGCGGCAGGCCGAGCAGGAGCTGCAGCGCGTGGTGCACGTAGTAGGGGCACTGCATCGAGCCGCGCACCACGATGCCGTCAGCGGTGCGCTCGGCGATGACCCCGTTGTTCTCGATGTAGAGCTGCTCCTGGTGCCCGCAGCGGTATTCGCCCTCGATCACCACCTCGGCGCGGGCCAGCGCCGCGGCCGCGTCGCCGTGGACGATGTTGTACTCCTTGAGCAGGTTGTCCTCGCCGAGCAGCTTGACCTTCACCGCCAGCGAGTCCTCGATGCTCAGCACCGCCTCGAGCGGCTCGACCTCGACGCGCACCGCCCGCCGCGCCGCCTCGGCGCGCTCGGGATCGGCGTGGGCCACCAGCAGGATCGCCTCCTCGGCGTGGCGGATCTCGCGCTCGACCAGCAGCGGCTGGTCCTGCGTGATGTGCGCCACCACGTTGCGACCGGGGATGTCCTTGTAGTCGGCGATGACCACGCCGCTCCAGTCGAAGGCGGGGTCGAACTCGATGCGCTTGATCCGCCCGCGCGGCACCGTGGCGCGCACGGTGCGACCGTGCAGCATGCCGGGCAGGACGAGGTCGTCCACGTACAGGGCGCGCCCGGTGACCTTGTCGGCGCCCTCGCGCCGGGGCACGCTCGCGCCCACGGCGGGGGCCGGTCGGAGGGCCCGCGAGGCCCGCGAGGCTCGAGTGGGTCGGGTCATTCCCGGGAGGTTACGACGGTCGGAGGCCACCGTGCAATCGGACGGCGAGCGAGCGGCCTCATGCTATCCTGCGGCATGCGTCGCGTGATGCCATGGCTGGCCGCGGTCGTCGTCCTCGCCCTCGCCGGTCCGGGCTGCGGCCCGACCGGACGCGGCGCCGCTCCGCGCTACTTCGGCAGCGTGCGCGTGCCGCGCGAGGACGTGCTGCGCTTCAACAACGGCAACGAGCCCGAGACCATTGACCCCGCGCTGGTCTCGGGCCAGTCGGACGGGCGCATCGCCCGCGCCCTGTTCGAGGGGCTGACCACACCCGATCCGCGCACGCTGGCGCCGCGCCCGGCCCAGGCGGCGCGCTGGGAGAGCAGCGCCGACGGCCTCACCTGGACGTTCCACCTGCGGCCGGGGCTCGCCTGGAGCGACGGCACGCCGCTCACCGCGCGCGACTTCGCCTGGTCGTGGCGGCGCGTCCTCTCCCCCGCCACCGCGTCGCGCAACGCCGGACTGCTGCAGGTGCTCGCCGGCGCCGGGGCCTTCGCCGCCGGCGACACCACGCGCCTCGGCCTCGCCGCGCCCGACGACACCACGCTGCTCGTGCGCCTGGCGCACCCGGTGCCCCACTTCCTCCACCTGCTCGCCTGCCCGGCATGGCTGCCGGTGCCGCGGTCCGCGGTCGAGCGCTGGGGCGACGCCTGGACGCGGCCGGGGCACGTCGTCTCGAACGGCGCGTTCACACTCGAGCGCTGGCGGCAGAACGACCGCTTCGAGTTGGCGCGCAACCCGCGCTACCGCGACGCCGCCCACGTGCGGCTGGCGCGGGTGGTCGCCTACAGCGTGGACGACCTCAACACCGCCACCAACCTCTACAAGGCCGGCCGTCTCGACTGGAACACCAGCGGCTACATCCCCTCGCCCTACGTGCCGTGGCTGCGCCGCTACGCCGACTTCCGCAGCGCGCCGTTCCAGGCGGTCTACTTCTATTCGATCAACGTGACGCGGCGGCCCTACGACGATCCACGCGTGCGGCGCGCGCTCAACCTGGCGCTCGACCGCGAGGCGATCGCCCGCGACCTGCTCAAGGGCACGCGCCCGGCGTGGAACCGGCTGGTGCCGCAGGGCTACCCGGGCTACGCGCCGCCCGCCGGGATCGGCTACGAGCCCGACTCGGCGCGCGCGCTGCTCGCCGCGGCGGGCTACCCCGGCGGTCGCGGCTTCCCGAAGCTGGCCATCCTCTTCAACACCAGCGAGGACCACCGCCGCATCGCCGAGGCGGTGCAGGCGATGTGGACGAGGACGCTGGGCATCCCGGTCGAGTTGCAGAACATGGAGTGGGGCTCCACGCTGCAGGCGACGACGTCGCTGGACTACGACGTGGCGCGGAGATCGTGGATCGGCGACTACCTTGACCCCGGGACGTTCCTCGACATCATGCGCGGCGACGACGGCAACAACCGCACCGGCTGGCGCGACGCGCGCTACGACGCACTGCTGCGCGCCGCTGCCGTCGAGCCCGACCCGGCGGCCCGGCTGCGGCAGCTCGCCCGCGCCGAGGCCATCCTGCTCGCCGACGGTCCCGTGATCCCCGTCTACCACTACGCCACCGTCGAGCTGGTGAAGCCCTACGTGCGCGG
>CAYNPF010000147.1:2034-6118 GCA_964398895.1 uncultured bacterium | reverse complement strand
GTTGCGCTTGGCCACCGCCACCACCGGCACGCCGGTCAGGCGGCCGGCCAGCGCCGCGAAGAGATTCGGACCGAAGAGGTAGCCATGCACGACGTCGGGCCGCACCGCCAGACTCAGGTGCACCAGCCGCGCCAGCGCCCCGAGACCGCGCGGGTCGTAGATGCGGCGGCCCACCTCCAGGTCCACGATCGGCCAGCCCAGCGACTCGGCCTCGGCACGGAAGGCGCCCTCGCGCCGGAAGCAGGCGACGGTCACGGCGAAGGCGCGGCGGTCCAGGCGCCGCCACAACTCGATCAGGTGCCGCTCGGCCCCGCCGGCGGTGAAGTTGCCCACGACGAAGAGCAGGCGGATCGGCGCGCTCATCGTCCGCCTCCCGCGACCGCGCGCCGGCGCGCGCGCAGCGGCTCGAAGACGCCCTCGAGTTCGGCCCGCATCAGCCGCGCCGAGAACCGGCCGGTCGGTCCGAGGCAGGCGCCCTCGGACAGGCCCCGGCGCCGCAGGGTGTGGCGCGGCGTCCCGCCGTCGTTCTCCCCCGCCCGCGTGGTCACCGCCCACTCGCCCGCGGCGGCGGCCGCCGCCACGCTCGCCTCGTCGTGGTCGCCGCCCGGGTAGGCGAAGCCGCGCGGCCGCAGCCCGAGGCGGCGCTCGAGCAGATCGAAGCTGCCGCCGATCTCGGCCGCCTGCGCCGCCGGCGACAGCGTGGTGAGGAACGGGTGGGTGAGCGTGTGCGCCCCGATCTCCATCCCGGCCTCGGCCAACCGCGCGCAGGCCGCCCAGGTGGCGAGCCGGCACGGCGCCGGATCGCTCACGCCCAGCCGCCCGGCCAGATCGGCCAGGCGGGAACGCTGCCGCTCCGGCGCCACGCGGAACGCGGCGACCGCCGCGCGCAGCGCCGCCGCGCGGCCGGCCCGGTCGGCCAGCGACCAGGTGCGACCGTCCAGCTCCACCTCGGCGCACGAGGTCGCGCCCAGCAGGTGCTCGAGCTCGTCCCACCAGGGAGCGCGGCGCTCCTCGATCAGCCCGGCGGTGAGGAAGAACGTCGCCCGCGCCCCGAATTCGCGCAGCAGCGGCAGCACCTGCTCGACGTTGTCGGCGTAGCCGTCGTCGAAGGTGAGCGCCACCGTGCGACCCGGCCGCCCCGCGTCCAGCCGCGCCAGCCCCTCCGAGACGCTCACCGGCGTCAGCCCCAGGCCGACCAGGGCCGCGAGCTGCCGGCGCAGCACCTCCACCGTGACGCCCAGCCGCACCAGCGGCCGCTCGTCCGCGGTGTAGGCCCGGTGGTGGCGCACCACGACCAGGCGCGGCGCGCCGGCGCCGCGGGGCGACGGCCGCGGCGGCAGGCTGGCCAGCCAGCGCAAGGCGCGCCCGATCACGCGCCCTCCCCGCGGTTCTCGCCGATCATGCCGTCCACCAGCGCGCAGGCGATCCAGAAGTTGCCGGCGATGAGCCCGTTGAAGAAGCGGTCGCCGAAGGCGCAGGAGACGGCCATGGCCAGCGTCGCCGCCGCCAGCCCGAGCGCGAGCTGCCGGTCGGCCCGGTCCCGCGCCCGCCGCACGCCCTCCAGCGCCAGCGACCAGCAGCGCCACAGCAGCCAGACGAAGAGCGCGAGGCCCACGACGCCCATCTCGCCGAGGAAGCGCAGGTAGGTGTTGTGGGCGGAGTCCTTGACCTCGACGCCGAGCGCCTCCCCGGTCTGCGGCAGCACGCCGCCCAGGCCGGTGAAGCCCACGCCCTCGAGCGGGTGCTCGGTCACGAGCTTGAGGATGGCCCGCCAGGTGTCCACGCGGATCTGCGCCGAGTTCTCCAGCCCGACCTGGTCGTAGTCCTCCTCCTCCACCTGCGTGCCCATCACGCGCTGCTTGACGTAGTCCGGCGCCCACAGCGGCGAGGTCGCCGCCACCAGCAGCAACGCCAGCACGAGGTAGCGCGAGGTGCGCGCCGCCACGAAGAACAGCGCCAGCCCCAGCGCCAGGATGCCGCCCCGCGAGACGGTGAGCAGGGTGGCGAAGCCGCCGCCGACCACCGTGGCCACCACGGCGAGCCGCGCGAAGAGGCCGCGCGCGGCCGGGAGCTGGGCCGCGGCGAAGCCGGTGAACATGGCGAGGAACGCCCCCAGGTCGTTGGCCTGGCCGAAGGTCCCGGTGGCGCGCGCCCCGCGCCCGTTGCGGCCGAGCACGATGGTGACCGCGACCTCGGCGGCCAGCGCCGCCACGATCGCCCAGGTGAGGGCGCGCCGGTCGCGGCTCCCGCGCACCATCCAGGCGCAGAGGAAGTAGAACGCGAAGGTCATCGTGCCGCGCAGCAGCTCCCACATCGCCCGCGCTCCCGAGTACTCGTAGCCCGTGGGGAAGGCCGCGCCCCGCACGATGGACAGCGCCGCCACCACCAGGATGGCGACGAGCACGCCGCCCAGCCGCGTGCGGCGCCGCAGCGGTTCGCGGGCGAAGACGCGGCGCACCGCCCAGGCCGAGAAGACGGTGAAGAGCAGCAGGTTCAGCATGCTGACGCCGGGCAGCGGGATGCGCGGCATCCACTGCAGGAAGGGCACCGCGACCGGCAGCAGCAGCAGACCGAAGCGCGGCAGCAGGACGATGCCGCCGCCCGCCCCCACCCCGGCCAGGATCTTGATCAGCCGGTGCGCCTGCTGGCCGAAACGGTAGTCGAGCACGACCACCGCGACGATCAGGACGAAGGCGAACCCCATCCCCAGCGCCGCCGCCATCCCGCTCGACAGGCGCCGGGCCTGGCGCCGCGCCACGTCGCGCGCCTCGGCGACGGGGATGGGGCCCGGTCCGGCGGGCGACGGGCTCACGGCAGATCCCTCCCGGAGGCGGCGAGTCGCACGCGCCGGTGGCTGATGAAGCGCCGACCCAGCTCGCGCGACACCGGGCTGCGCCGGTGCAGCCGCCGCAGCGACCCCGCCGGCAGCAGCGAGGCCAGCCAGGTCGCGGCCACCGGCAGGATCCGTCCGGGGAAGTGCCACGCCACGAGCAGGTGACGGCGTGCGCGGTCGGCATCGCCGTCGCGCAGCGCCTCGATCGCCAGCTTGTAGCGCGCCAGCGCCCGGCGACGGCGCGCCCGGCGACGCAGGGCCGGCGTCAGCCCCGGGTCCGCGGCCAGGCGGCCGAACAGCTCGACGTCGCCGAGCAGGCGGCGCTCCACCTGCTGGCTGAGACCATCGGCCCGGTGCTGGTAACGCAGCAGCGCCAGCGGCGAGACCGCGGCCGGGCCGTCGCGCGCCAGCCGGATCCACAGCTCGAGGTCCTCGGCCAGCGGCAGCGTCTCGTCGAAGCCGCCCACCCGCCCGAGCGCGTCGCGGCGCACCACCACCGACGAGGTGAGCACGAGGTTGACCTCGAACAGCTCGGCGATCGGCGAGCCCACGTACGCGTCCGGCACGTCGGCGCACAGCGCGAACGCCGACTCGTGTACCTCGCCGTCCACGGGGCGCAGGGTGCCGTCGCTGAAGAACCAGGTCGCGCGCGGGGCGCGGCCCAGGACGGCCGCCGCCTGCTCGAGCTTCCCGGGCAGCCACTCGTCGTCCGCGTCGAGCAGGGCGATCCAAGGCGCCGCGGCGGCCCGCCAGCCGGCGTTGCGCGCCGCCGCCGGACCGCCGAACTCGCCCCGCAGCACGCGCACCGGCGCCCGCGGATCGCCGGCGCAGCGCGCCGCCACCGCCGCCGCCGTGCCATCCATCGAGCCGTCGTCCACCACGATCACCTCGGCCGGCGCCAGCGTCTGGGCCAGCGCCGACTCGATCGCCGTGAGCAGGTGCGGCAGCCCGTTGCGCGACGGGATCACCACGGCGACCTCGAACCCGCCGCTCATGCCGCCCCCCGATCCGCGCCGGCCGCGCGCCGCCCGTGGCGCACCGCGCCCTTGAGCAGCCGCAGGCGCGCCAGCCGCCGCATCGCCGGCGCCGGCAGCACCGCTCCACCCAGCGCCACCCAGCGCCGCCGCCACGGCCCGCGCGCCGCCGATCGCCACAGGCGCCCCCGCGCCTCGGTCGCCCGCCCCGCGCGCACCGCCACCAGGGCCAGCTCGAACTCCAGCGCCGCGGCCCGCGTCGCGGCGATGCGCCGCA
>CAYNPF010000147.1:0-2024 GCA_964398895.1 uncultured bacterium | reverse complement strand
GTCATCAAGGCGACGGCACGAATCCTGACGCAGGCGGCCCAGTCCGTCGCGGGCCACGCGCCGCAGGATCGCCAGGTCGTCGCGGTGCCGCCCCTCGAGATCGCGCGACAGCGTGTCGGGGCCGGCGTGATAGTCCACCAGCCGCTCGGCCAGCACCGCGCCGGGATGACGCGCCGCCAGGCGCAGCCACAGGTCGTAGTCGTGCGAGTGGACCAGCGTCGGATCGAGACCGCCCACCGCGTCGTAGGCCGCGCGCGCCACCAGCGTGGCGCTGGTGAGCGGGAAGCAGCGCTCGAGCAGCGGCGACAGCAGGTCGCCGGTCAGCTCGCGCACCGGCTCGAAGTAGTCGGCCAGCCAGGATTCGCGCAGCACCGTGCCGTCGGCAACGTAGCGCCCGTCGGCGGTCAGCCAGCGCACCTCCGGGTGGCGCGCGAGGGCCTCCGCCTGGCGCGCGAGCTTCTCCGGACGCCAGCGATCGTCGGCGTCGAGGAAGGCGATCCAGTCGCCGGTGGAGCGCTCGATGCCGGCGCGCCGCGCCGCCGAGGCGTTGCGATGCGGCAGCCGCAGCACGGTGACCGCCGCGCCGTAGCGCCGCTCGACCCGTCCGGCGGTGTCGTCGCTGGAGCCGTCGTCGCAGACGAGGATCTCGTCGGCCGGACGCGACTGGGCCAGGGCGTCGTCGAGCGCCCGCTCGACGCGCGGGCCTGCGTTCCAGGTCGGCACGACGACGCTCACGCGCACGGCCGGCCTCGTCGCGACGTCGGCCCGGGGCGCGCGATCAGGTCCCGATGCAGCGGCGCGTTCCGCAAGCCGGCTCCTCGCGGAGGCCGCCCGCGCCGGGCTCGTGCGGAGCGCGCCCGGTCCCTGCGCGGAATGGCCTCCCTGCCCCCGGCCGGTCAGGCACCGCCGGCCTCCTCGGACGTGTAGCCGTAGCCGTGCGCGCGGTAGCCGTAGTAGCTCGGCAGGATCTCCCCGGCGTCGTTCAGCAGGATGCCGAGGACGTTGTCTCGCGCCTCGCGCTGCACGCGCACCCCGTACTCCGCGGCCTTGCGGATCGTGCTGCCCGCCTTGATGACGTAGAGCACGCCCTCCACCACCCGGCCGAGGATCAGCGGATCCGGCACGGCCAGGTTCGGCGGCGCGTCCACCACCACCAGCGAGTAGCGCGACGACGCCTCCTGGAAGAACCACTCGCAGGCGGCGGTGTCCATCAGCTCGCCCGCCGGCGTCTCGCTGCGGCCGGCCGGCAGGAAGTCGAGCTGTGCCAGTGCCGTCGTGCGCACGTGGCGCTCGTCGAAGTTCCGGTCGCGCAGCATCTGCGCCAGCCCCCAGGTGGAGCTGGGCAGGCCGAGGGCGCGGTGCAGTGCCGGGCTGCGCAGATCGAAGTCCACCAGCAACACGCGCTCGCGCAGTTCGCGCGCCAGCGTGATCGCCAGGCAGGCCGTGGTCGTGGTCTTGCCCTCGCCGCGCGTCGCGCTGGTCACCAGCAGGGTCCGCGGCAGCGCGCGCCCGCGCGTCTTCGCCAGCTTCAGGTACACCCGCCGGAACTCCAGCCCCAGCGGGCTCTCCACCTTGAGCCGGTGCAGCAGGCCCGCCTGCGGGTTCGTCGTCCCGGCGACCGCCTCCCCCGTGCCCCGCCGGCGCGACGGACGCACCAGGTCCGGAACGCGCGGCACGGCGCCGAGCACCGGCAGGCCGAGCACGTTCTCGACCTCCTGCGCGTCCTTGATGGACTCGTCGTGCTGTTCCACCACCAGCACCGTGCCGACCCCCACCACCGCGCCGAGCACGAAGGCGAGCAGGATGATGAGCGGCCGGTTGGGCCGCGACGGCCCCAGCGGCTGCGTGGCCGGCTCGAGCACGCTGAAGCGCCCGCCCACCCGGGTGTTCTGGAACGCCTCGGTGATCTGCGCCGAGGCCGACTGCTGCACGAAGGAGTTGTAGAGCGTCCGGTTGGTCTCGACCTCCTGGCGCAGCCGCTGCAGCGCGAGGTCGCGATCGGGCGAGAGCGCCTGCTCGCGGCG
>CAYNPF010000146.1:0-6128 GCA_964398895.1 uncultured bacterium | reverse complement strand
CGGCGGCGGCCCTGCTTCACTGCGCGCGACTCGGTCGCTCCGGAGGTGCCATGCGGTTGGGAAGTCGCGGATTCCGTCTGCTCGAGATCTTCACGGTGGGGTTCCCGTTCTGCGCCTTCAAGGTCCTCACCGGCCTGGTGGTGAGGTCATTCGCCGGCGGCGGCGTGCTGGGCTGGCTCCTGGTCGCGCTCGGCGGCGTGGACCTGCTGCTCAACGTCATCGCGCTCGCCTTCGAGATGGCGGGGCGCGCCAGCCCGCTCCCGGTCTGCACCGCGCAGTGGGTGGTGGTGCGCCTCGGCGCGGGCCGCCCCGCCTGGAGTCAGCTCGGCCTCTCGCTCGACGCCATGCTCTCGTTCACGCTGGTGGCGCTGATGATCGGCCTCGGCTGGCTGGCCCGTCTGCCGGGGCCGGCGCTCGGGGCGTGGAGTCTGGGCGTGGTCCTCAACGTCCTCGGCGCCGGCGTGGGCCGCCTGGCCGAGTCCGTGCTCGACCTCGAGGGGAGTCGCTGAGGCGGGGCCCCAGCGGCACGCCACGCCGGCTTCATGTATCACGTGAAGGCGGTGGCCTCCCCGCCGGGGTGAGGGGCCCCTCCCGCTACGCGTCGGTCGAACGCGCCAGCCCCAGGGCGAAGAGCGCGACGACCCGGGCGGCGGGTCGGGTCGAACCCGACCGTCGTCAGCCGCTCGGCGAGGGAGTCGGTTTCGAAGCCGAGCGTGACGTAGACGAGCTGCGGTGGCTTGGCCACACCGGCGCGGGCCAGCATGGCACGCTTGCGCTCCTGGGTGGGCGCGACGTCGATTTCGAACACGCGGGTCTCGCCGAGTCGCGCCCCGAACCGGCAGGCGCGGCTGTCGTAGCCGGCGCCGAGCAGGACGATCTGTGGCGTCCCGGCCGCGAGCGCGTCGGTGAAGACGCGGTCGAGGTAACGCGTGCGGACGAGGAAGTCCTCGTGGGTGCCGGCCAGCATCTGCAGGATCCACTCGCGCGCGGTGCGGTCGTCGAGGGGCCGCCGGCCCTCCCGGTCGTCGTGGGCGTGCCGCGGGGCCCGGGGGGCGCCGCGACGACGATCAGATGGGCACTTGCCCGCTGAGGACGATGACCGTTCCTGCCGCCGACTTCCGCAGGACGACGCGGGACGAGCCCACGTTGATGCTGGCATGCATGCGCCCGTCGCAGGCGTCGCTGGCCGTCACGACGACGGTGTCGCCCGGCGAGCCGTTGACTGGCAGGGTGAAGGAGCCCGTGGGCCCGGTGAAGACGAGATCCGTCTCGCCGGCGAGCCGAACCCCCGCGTGGACGGCGAGGGCACCGTCGGGGTAGCGGACGATGCCGAGGATCGCGCCGGCCTTCGACGGGCCGAGGTGGCTGCAGCCGGCGGCGAGCAGGGTGAGGCCGGTCGCGCCGAGGATCGCAAGGATACGTCGCAGGATCGTCATCGCCGTCGTCCTCCGAGGTGGGGCGTGCGAGACTAGGGGCCGTCCCGGCGCGGGGCGCGCCGGGGGTGCCGGTGGATCCGACGCACGGGCCGAGTGTACACCCGGCGGGCGACTCGTCTGCATTGCGTTTGCATCGGCCGGCCAAGGGGTTGTGCCGGTGGCAGGATTCCGCCGCACTCGCGGAATCGGCGGAGCTTGCCTCGTGGAGTACGCTGTCGGCGTGACGATGGATCGCCGCGGCGGCGGAAGCGCAGCCGCGCAGTCCGGAACCGGGGACCAGTCGGCGGGTTGGAGCAGGTTGGGCGGGAGATCCTCTCCCCCGCCGTGGAGGAGTCGAGCGATGCAGATGCGGAAGCTGGGGAGCACGGGCCTCGAGGTGTCGGCGCTCGGGCTGGGCTGCATGGGCATGAGCCAGGCGTACGGTGCACCGGAGGACCGGGACGAGCGCGAGTCCATCGCCACCCTGCACCGGGCGATCGAGTTGGGCATCACGCTGTTCGACACCGCCGAGGCCTACGGACCCCGCACCAACGAGGAGCTGCTGGGGCGCGCGCTCGAGCGGCGGCGCGATCACGTGATCCTCGCCACCAAGTTCGGCTTCACCTTCGACGCCGACGGCGTGATCGCCGGCGTGGACAGCCGCCCGGCGCACGTCCGCGAGGTGGTCGAGGGCTCGCTGCGACGGTTGCGGACGGACCGCATTGACCTGCTCTACCAGCACCGCGTGGACCCGGCGGTGCCCATCGAGGACGTGGTGGGCGCAATGGCCGAACTGGTGCGCGAGGGCAAGGTGCGCCACCTCGGCCTGTCGGAGGCCGGCGAGCGAACGATCCGTCGCGCGCACGCGGTGCACCCGATCGCGGCGCTGCAGAGCGAGTACTCGCTGTGGGAGCGGAATCTCGAACCGCGCATCCTGCCGCTGCTGCGCGAGCTGGGCATTGGCCTGGTTCCCTTCTCCCCGCTGGGGCGTGGCTTCCTCACCGGGGCGGTGAAGCGCGCCGAGGAGTACCCCGAGGGCGACTTCCGCCGGCAGGACCCGCGCTACCAGGGCGCGAACTTCGACGCCAACCGGCGGGCGGCGACGGCCGTGCAAGAGGTGGCGGCGCGTCGCGGGGCGACGGCGGGACAGGTCGCACTCGCCTGGCTGCTGGGCAAGGGGCCGGACATCGTGCCGATCCCGGGCACCAAACGGCGTTCCTACCTCGAGGAGAACGTGGGCGCGGTGGAGCTGCGTTTGGGCGACGAGGAGATGGCGAAGCTCGACGAGGCGCTGCGTCCCGACAAGGTCGCGGGCCCGCGCTACGGGCCGCGCCTGATGGGAATGGTGGATCGCTGAGACGTCGGAGTCCGAAGCGAACCGGAGGCCCCATGGTCTGCAGGCGATGGATGACGGGCGGGAGCGCGATCGTCGCGGTCGCGCTGGCGGTGAGCGCCCTGGCGAGCGGGCTGGCGCAGGCGAAGCCCTGGCAGAAGTGGGCGCCGGCGCCGCTGGCCTCGGACAGTTGCTTCACCGCGATGCAGGCGCGGCCGCTCGATTCGCTGAGCGTCATGCAGTACAAGTGGCTGGAAGTGCAGCGCGACTGGCGGACCGACCGCGAGGCCGAGGGGCGGAAACGGGTGTGGCCGGACGAGCTCTACGAGCATCGGGCGCGGCGCACGGACAAGCGCTTCGCGGAGCTGGCCTCGTTGCCCTACGAGGCGCTGGCCGACAGCGAGGAGACGTGGCTGGTCGCGGAGAACGCGGCTCAGCGCGAGATGCGCAACGCCCCGGGAGGCACCGCGGTGGCCAGTGGGATCCTGGGCGGGGTGCTGATCGGTACGCTTGTGGCCGGGATGCTGATCGTGTATGCGGCGAAGCACATTACGTTCTTCCCCTGAGGTTCGGCCGCCGCGCGGGTCCGCGTTCAACCCGTCGCGCCCCGAGCCTCGTCGGCCGGCAGCTCGCGCCGCAGGAAGAAGTCGCGGTCGCGGATCACCAGCACCACCGCCAGTACCAGCAGCAGCCCGGTCTGGATGACCTTGCTGTCCGGATGCGTCTGGAACAGCTCGTTGAAGCAGCCGGCGGTGACGTGGAAGACGACCGCCACCAGGATGCTGCGGTTGGCCTTGTAGTAGAGCCAGTTCATCAGCACCACGTAGGGCACCAGGCTGACGAGGAAGTTGAGGCTGTAGAGCAGCCCGCTGGCGGCGACGTTGCTGTGGTAGTAGCCCCGGATCAGGGACAGCGGCATGTGCCAGATCGCCCAGTAGACCCCGAAGAGCAGCGAGGCGTTGAGCAGGTTCATGCGCTGCCGCAGGCTGTCGGTGCCGTAGGAGTGCCAGGCAAGTTCTTCGACGAGCGGGGCGAGGAAGAGCAGGAACCAGCCCGGGAAGATCCCCGCCGAGAAGGACGCGCCGTGGGCGAAGCGGAACTGCTCGACGCCGTGCGCGAACAGCAGGGAGATCGCCTGGGCCAGCAGGATGCTGGCGAGCAGCAGACCGGCGGCGAGGACGAGGTAGATCGGGCGCACGCCGCGCAGGCCGATCAGCCGCCGGCGCAGATCGGCGCGCAGGTCGGCGTGGCGCCCGATCAGGGCGAAGGCGATGACCGTCGGCCCGAGCAGCCCCAGGACGCCGAAGACGCCCACTCCCACCGCCAGGGCGGCGCTGGTCGGGGTGACGTGGCTGAGGCGGGCGGCGAGGAACCAGAACACCCAGGGAATCAGGGTGGCCAGGCCGTAGAAGAGCCCCGGCCGGTCGTAGCGCGAGATCAGGGACGAGCGTGCTGCCATCGCGGCCTCCGTCGGGGTGGGGCCGCCACTGTAGCACCCGGGCCGGCCGCGGGTGCGCAGGCGTCCCGCCAGCCGGCGAGGAACGCAGCCACGGCGGCACACGAGGGCAGCCGCGCGACGGCGTTCGATCGACGGCGAGCGCGGCCGACACGGATGCCAAGGCCACGCGAGGCGACCACGGCGAAGGCGTCCTCGTCGGTGAGGTCGTCGCCGACGCAGACCGGGAACGTCCCGGCGGAGACGATGGGCCGCCGGTGGACGGGATGGAGCGCGGCCCGCACCGAGGTGACGCCCGAGATGGTGCCGAACAGGATCCGCGCCAGCTCCAGTGCCCGCGCCGGCGCGACGGCGGACGTGCCGCTGCCGCGGAGCAGGGTGGCCAACCCGGCCAGGTAGCCGCGCAGCGTGGCGCGCAACGGGCGCCATTCCGCGCGGTTGAACTTGAGCATCCCGCGCACCTGGTGGAAGACGCGGAGGAGGTCGGGATGGGCAGCAAGGAATTCGAGGTGGCCGTGTACCACCCGCGCGAGCAGGTCGGTGCGGGTGCGCGACGTGTTGGGCGATCGCCCGCTGCACGCGGTGCGGCAGACCGAGTCGCTGCGCGAGGTGGTACAGGCCTGCATGCGCTCGTCGCAGCACTGCTTCCCGGTCGTGGACGACCACGGCGAGATGACCGGGCTGGTGACGCTCGGCCAGATCCGACAGTTCCTGGACGAGGTGAACGAGACGGTGCCGGTGATCGCCCAGGACATCGCCACGCGGCCGACGGCGACGCTGTCCCCCGACGACGACCTCGACCGGGCGCTGGAGCGGCTCATGGCCCTGGACGTCGAGGACCTGCCCGTGGCTGCCCCGGACGACCCGAAGCGCGTCGTGGGCCTCCTGTCCCGCCGCGACATCATGGCGGCCTACGCCCGCCGCCGGGTCGAGAGCGGCCGGGCATAGGGTGCGCGTGGCAGCCGCCGGGGCGCGAAGCGGTCTGGGCCGTGGGCCGACGACTTGACCGCGGGTTTGCATCCGGGTGGCGCGGGTGTGCCATGATGGCCGCATGATCGGGTCGTCGAAGCGAAGAGCGGTATGGGAACGCGGTCTCTGCCTGCTCCCGGCCCTGCTCCTCCTGTTGGGGCTCGGCGTGGCGGCGGTGCACCACCATGCTCCCGACGAACCCTCCCATTCGTGTCCGGTCTGCAGCCTCAGCCATGCACCGGCCGTCACCACTGCGGTCACGACCGACAGCGCGCCGGGCCTCCAGGTCGAGGACGTGGTCCTCGCCCCCGCATCCGCCCCGGTCGCGGCGCGCCCCACCTCCGTCTCGAGCCGGGCTCCGCCCTCCCCCTAGCCCGCCCGCTCACCGCGCCCCGGGCGCGGCCATCCCTGGAAGGTGAACGTCCGCGCCATCGCGCCGGCTGCCGTGCGCGTGCGTGAGCGATCGCCTCCGGCATTCCACCTCCATCGGAGAGGGCATCCTCATGCGCAGGATCCTCCTGTTGCTGACGGGCATCGTGCTCGTCCTGCCGTTCCGCCCCGCGGTCTCGCGCGCGGGCGTGGTGAATCCCGACATCTCGATCCTCGGCCAGCCCGCGATGCGCTGGAGCAACGACGAGCAGGGCGACTCGCCCCGCCGCGTCACGCTCGATCAGGGTGAGGTCGAGACCGTGTTCGACGCCTACCTGAACCCGTACGCGAAGGGCTATTTCGTCCTGTCGCTGGCCGACGAGGGCCTCGAGCTGGAGGAGGGCTACTTCACCCTCCTGCGCGGACTGCCCGGCGAGTTGCAGCTCAAGGGCGGTCGCTACCGCGTCGGCTTCGGCAAGCTGAATCCCATGCACCCGCACCAGCTCCCCTTCGCCGACCGACCGCACGTGCTGGCGGCCTACCTGCCGGGTGAGGAGTCCTTCGCCGAGACCGGCCTCTCGGTGTC
>CAYNPF010000145.1:0-6130 GCA_964398895.1 uncultured bacterium | reverse complement strand
TCGACGTCACCATCCAGGCACAGATCCTCGAGCTGCTCCAGCGCCTGCAAGCCGAGATGGGGATGGCCCTGCTCCTGATCACGCACGACCTGGGCGTGGTGGCGGGCGTGGCCGACCGCGTCTGCGTGCTCTACGCCGGGCAGGTGGTCGAGTCGTGCGCCGCCGCCGAGATCTTCCGCGCCGGCCGCCATCCGTATACCGCCGGTCTCCTGGCCTCGCTGCCGCGCGTGGGCGGGCGGGCCGACCGGCTGCGGGTGATCCCCGGGCAGGTTCCGGACGCCTCGGCGTTCCCGCCGGGGTGCCGCTTCCATCCGCGCTGCCCGGTCGCCGAGGGGCGCTGCGCCGTGAGCGCGCCGCCGCTCCTGGAGGTGGCAGCCGGGCATCGCTCGCGCTGCTGGCGCGCCGGGGAGATCGCCGGCGGCCTCGACCCGCTGGGGCGCGTGGGAGGTGGGGCATGAGCGCGCCGCTGCTCGAGGTGCGGGGCCTGGTCAAGCGATTCCCGCTGCGGCGCGGCGTGTTCGGCCGGGTCGGCGGCGAGGTCCGGGCGGTGGACGGAGTCTCCTTCGCGGTCGAGTCGGGCGAGGTGCTGGGGCTGGTGGGCGAGAGCGGCTGCGGCAAGACCACCACCGGGCGCTGCGTGCTGAGGCTCGTCGAGCCCACGGCCGGCGAGATCCGCTTCGAAGGCGAGGACATCACCCACCTGCCGCGTCGCCGCCTGCGGCCGCTGCGCCGCCGGATGCAGATCATCTTCCAGGATCCGTTCTCCAGCCTGAATCCCCGCCTGAGCGCGGGCAGCATGCTGAGCGAGCCGCTCGTGCTCCACGGGATCGCCCGCGGCGCCCGCGCCCGGGACCGGGTGGCCGAGCTGCTGGAGATGGTGGGGCTCTCGCCGGAGCACGCCCGGCGCTACCCGCACGAGTTCTCGGGCGGCCAGCGTCAGCGCCTGGGGGTGGCGCGGGCGCTCGCCGTCGAGCCACGCCTCATCGTGGCCGACGAGCCGGTCTCGGCGCTGGACGTGTCCATCCGCGCCCAGATCCTCAATCTCCTCCAGGATCTCCAGCGCCGCCTGGGCCTGGCCTACCTCTTCATCGCCCATGACCTGGCCGTCGTCCAGCACATCAGCGACCGGGTGGCGGTCATGTACCTGGGGCGCATCGTCGAGCTGGCCCCGGCGGATCGGCTCTACGCGGCCCCCCGGCATCCGTACACGGCAGCGCTCCTGTCGGCGATCCCGGTGGCCGGGGCGGAGCCGCCCCGCGGCCGGATCGTTCTGCAGGGAGACGTGCCGAGCCCCCTGCACCCACCCGCGGGCTGCCGCTTCCACCCGCGCTGCCCGCTGGCCCGGGAACGCTGCCGCAGCGAGGAACCGGACCTGTTGGAGGTGGCTCCGGGCCACTTCTCCGCCTGCCATTTCTCCGCGGAGGTCGTCACGGGGCTGGCCGGCGGCCGCTCGTAGCCCCCGGACGAGCGGTTCCGGAGCGCCCGCTGGCGGATTCCCCCCATACGCGGGGCGAGAAACCCCGCGGCCCAGTGGACGCGCCCGGACCACCCTGAACGCGGGCGGGGCCGGGCGCGATCCGCGACGAGCCTAAGCGGATGCGGGAACGCGCCATCGCCCCCGCGACAGGGGGCGGGCGAGCCCCGAGCGCTGTCTGGCACCGCCCTTGCGGTAGCGCTTGGTCGAGGTCGCCGAGAAGCGAAGGGCGATCGGCCGGGGAGCCGCGAAGCGAGGCGGATCGAGGGCCGGGACCCGGAGGGCGACCCACCGACAACTGAATACAGGGTGTGTTCCCTGTGCGATTCGTGCTTCGCCGCCCGCGGGCTGATCCCCCTATCGCGAGCGAAGGAGTCTTGCGGAACGGCACACGGTCGATACGGGGAACCTCTTGCGAAGGGCCCCAGCCCACGGGTGCGCTGCCACCGCGCTCCACCTCCTCCCGTGCCGCTGGGGCCCATCGCTTTGTCCGTCCTGCGCGCGGTGCCGGCGTCGAGCCGGTGCGGGCCGCGGGCGTTGACCCCACCCGGCAACCCTGATAGCGTCCGGCGTCCGAAGTCGGTCGAAACGCTGCGCTGGCTGGTACTTTCAGCGCGCCAGGGGGAGTCCCGGAGCCCGTGCCACGCGAAGCGCTCGGTCTGGTCGAGACGGTGGGGCTGGTTCCCGCCATCGAGGCGGCCGACGCCATGTGCAAGGCCGCCAGCGTGCTCCTGGCGCGCTACGAGATCACCCGTGACGGTCTGGTGACCGTGACGGTCCGCGGCTCGCTGGGCGAGGTGGAGGCGGCCGTGGCCGCCGGGGCCGCCGCGGCGGCGCGCAAGGGCAGGGTGCTCGCGGGACACGTGATCCCGTCGCCCGACGAGGAACTGGAAGGACCGATCGCGGGCCCCCGGCGGGGTACGGCGGGCCGAGGCGGCGATACCACCCCATGAGGAGCGGACCCATGCAGGAAGAGGCTCTGGGCTTGATCGAGACGCGCGGCTTCGTCGCCATGGTCGAGGCATCGGATGCCATGGTGAAGGCGGCGCGCGTGCAGTTGGTGGCTTACGAGAAGATCGGCGGCGGCTACGTGACGACGATCGTGCGCGGCGACGTCGCGGCGGTGCGCGCGGCCACCGAGGCCGGCTCGGCCGCGGCGGCCAAGGTGGGCGAGGTGGTGTCGGTCCACGTCATTCCGCGTCCGCACGGGATGCTCGAGGAGGTCCTGCCCATCCGGCGGCCCGAGAGCGTCGGCAAGAAGTAGCCATGATCCTGGCGCGCGTGCTGGGGACCGTGGTCTCGACCCGCAAGGACCAGGCTCTCCTGGGGCTGAAGCTGCTGCTGGTGCGCGAGGTGGACGGCAAGTTCCAGCCGGCGGGGAACTTCGTCGTCGCCGCGGACGCCGTCGGCGCCGGCGCCGGGGAGCTCGTCATGGTCGCGGCCGGCTCGTCGGCCCGATTGACGGACGTCTCCCGCGACAAGCCGGTGGACGCGGTGATCACGGGCATCGTGGACGCGGTGGAGGTCGAGGGCCGCGACGCCTACCTCAAGCGCTCCGGCGTGACCGGCTGAGCCGACGACCATGCCACTCGATCAGCAACGCATCGCGGCGATCGTGAGCGAGGTGCTGGAGCGCCTCGAGTCGCGTGGCGGCGGCCCGGCGGGGCCGACCGCCGCCCGCGGCGTGCATCCCGACCTCGAGCACGCGGTGGCGGCGGCGCGCGAGGCCTTCCGGGCCTACGAGCAGACCCCGCTGGAGACGCGGCGGCGGATCGTGGCTGCGATCCGCGAGGTGCTGGCCGGCCAGTACGAGACGCTGGCGCGCCTGGCGGTGGAGGAGACGGGCCTCGGCCGCTTCGACGACAAGGTGGCCAAGAACCGCCTGGTGGTCGAGCGCACGCCGGGACCGGAGGACCTCGAGCCGGTCACCTGGACCGGCGATCACGGCCTCACGCTCACCGAGCGGGCGCCCTACGGGGTGATCGCCAGCCTCACGCCGGTGACGAACCCGAGCGAGACCATCATCAACAACGGCATCTCGATGATCTCGGGCGGGAACACGGTCGTGTTCTGTCCGCATCCGTCGGCACGCAAGGTGTCCTGCCTCACCGTGGACCTGATGAACCGGGCCGCGCTGCGGGCCGGGGCGCCGTTGCCCCTGTTGCACACGGTCGCCGAGCCGAGCATCGAGATCGCCAAGGCGTTGCTCAACTTCCGCGGGATCCGGCTCAACGTGGTGACCGGCGGCGGGGCGGTCGTGCAGGAGGCGCTGGCCGCAGGCAAGAAGGCAATCACCGCCGGCCCTGGCAACCCGCCGGCCGTGGTGGACGAGACCGCCGATCTCGAGCGGGCGGCGCGCGACATCCTGGCCGGTGCCTCGTTCGACAACAACATCATCTGCGTGGACGAGAAGGAGGTCGTGGCGGTGGGGCTGATCGCCGACCGCCTCAAGGAGGCCTTCGCGCGCGCGGGGGCGACCGTCCTCTCGCCGCCGCAGGTCGAGCAGGTGCGCCGCGTCGTGCTCGGCAAGGAGCGCGGCCCGCGCGAGCACGCCGACATCGAGCGGCGCTGGGTGGGCAAGGACGCGGGACTCATCCTCGCGGCGGCCGGCGTGCCCTGCGACCCGGGGACCCGCCTGGCGCTGTGCGAGGTGGACGCCGACCATCCGTTCCTGTGGACCGAGATGATGATGCCGGTGCTGCCCCTGACCCGGGTGCGCTCCGTGGACGACGCCATCGCCTTCGCGATCGAGGTCGAGGTCGGCTGTCGCCATACCGCCTCGATGCACTCGCGCAACATCGACAAGCTGTCGAAGATGGCGCGCCTGTGCGACTGCTCCATCTTCGTGAAGAACGGCCCGCACTACGCCGGGCTCGGCTTCGGCGGGGAGGGCCCGACCAGCTTCACCATCGCCAGCCCCACGGGCGAGGGCCTGACCACCGCCCGTACCTTCACCCGGGTGCGCCGCTGCACCCTGGTGGACCACTTCCGGATCGTCTGATGCACGTCGCCATCGCCGCCATCGAGACCAGCAGCATCGCCCAGGGGACCGTGGCCGCCGACGCCATGGTGAAGACCGCCGAGGTCGAGATCCTCGAGATGGGCCCGCTGTCGCCGGGGAAGTTCTGGATCCTGATCGGCGGGGAGGTGGCGACGGTGCGCGCCGCCTGGCAGCGGGGACGCGAGGTGGCGGGCGAGACGCTCCTCGACACGCTGTTCATCCCGCAAATGCACGAGCAGGTGGTGCCGGCCCTGCAGGGCACCTGCCCGCCGGCGGACCACGACGCGCTGGGGATCATCGAGACGCTGACCGCGGCCTCGGCCATCGTCGCGGCGGACCGGGCGGCGAAGACGACGGACGTGCGCCTGCGCGAGCTGCGGCTGGCGAACGGCCTGGGCGGCAAGGGCGTGCTGTGGCTGACCGGCTCGGTGAGCGACGTGCAGGCGGCGGTCGAGGCCGGCCGCGCCGAGGCGCAGCGCCAGGGGCTGCTGACGCGGGCCATCGTGATCCCGCGCCTGCACCCGCAGATGAAGGCGAGGCTCTTCTAGTGCACTTCGCCCGGGTCGTCGGGACGGTGGTTTGCTCCACGCGCGTGGCGGCCTGGACCGGCCAGCGCACGCTGCTGCTCCAGCCCACCGATCCCGAGGGTCGCGACCAGGGCCGCTGGGTGGTGGCGGTGGACCTCGTCTCGGCGGCCTGCGGGCAGCGGGTCTTCTACGTGCGCGGTCGGGAGGCGGCCAATGCCCTGGCCAACGCCGACAACCCGGCGGATGCCGCGATCGTGGGCATCGTGGACGAGGTGCGCAGCGACGCCTTCCCGGTCGGGGGAGATCGCTGATGTTCCTGGCGCGGGTCAGCGGCGAGGTCGTGGCCACGATCAAGCACGGGGACCTCGCGGCGCAGAAGCTGCTCCTCGTGCAGCCCGTGGACCCCCAGGATGCTCCGATCGGCAAGCCGGCGATCGCCGTGGACACCGCGGACGCCGGGCCGGGCGACCTGGTGCTGGTCGCGGACGAGGGGAACATGGCCGCCCAGGTGTTGCGCCGGGGCCGGGGACCGATCCGAACGGTGATCGTGGGGGTCGTGGACCACGTGGACCTGGAGACGGCCGGAGACTAGGCGGGGAAGTCGGTCCGGAGGAAAGAGATGCGGTCGGACGCCCCGGTAGTGTAGATTACGGGCGTTCGGCACCGAGAGGTCACATGCCGATCTACGAGTACAGGTGCGAGGATTGCGGGCATCGCTTCGAGGAACTCCTGTCTCGGAGCGACGAAGTGCCTCCGGGTTGCCCGGTCTGCGGGGCGCGGCAGGTGAAGCGGTTGCCGTCGGCCTTCGCGGTCGGACACGGGGGCTCGCCGGTTCCTCGAGGCTCGTGCGGTGCCGGAGGTTGTTCCTGCTGCGGCTGATCGTTGTTCGCTGAGCCCGCTTTCGCGGGCACGGGGTGGCCCGGCCGGGAGGCGTCGGCCCCGGGGGCCGGAGGAGGAGCCAGCCATGACGAAGGCGGACTTGGTCGAGCAGATCGCGGAACAGACCGGGATCTCTCGCAACCAGACCGCGGTCATCGTGGACCAGCTGCTGGACGCGATGTCACGGGCGCTGAGCGACGGGAAGCACCTCGAGATCCGCGGCTTCGGAACCTTCAAGGTTCGCGAGCG
>CAYNPF010000144.1:0-6145 GCA_964398895.1 uncultured bacterium | reverse complement strand
GCCGTTCCACTTCTGGGTGGCCGACCTGTTCCAGGGCGTGCCGGTGGCGGCGGCGCCGCTGGCGGTGGCCGCGCTGCAGGCGCTGGGCGCGATGTGGCTGGTGCACCACTTCGCCGGGGTGGGGGCTTTCGCCGAGGGCACCGGGCTGACCGGCACGCTGCTGCGCACGGCGGCCGCGGCGGCGTTCCTGGCCGGCGCCGGCACCCTGCCCTGGCAGCAGCGGCCCGAGCGCCGCGTGGGCACGCTGGCCAGCCTGCAGGGCGGCCTGTCGCTGGCGGCGCTGGCGGTGACGCTGGGGCGCGGGCCGACCGGGCCGATGCTCACGGACTGGCTGGTGCCGTGGGCCGCGCACCTGGCGCTGGCCCTGGCCGGGGCCACGTTGCTCGCGCGTCTCAGCCCGGCGGCGCCGGGGCCGGGCGAGCCGGGCGCGCACCTGTACCGCCGCCATCCGCTGACGGCGCTGGTCGGGCTCTACGCGTTGTTCTCGCTGGCCGGCGTGCCGGGGACTCCGGGCGCGCGGTTGTGGCTCGACGTTGCCTGCGCGCTCGCCCTGCAGGGGCACAGCGGCCTGCTGGTCGCCTTCGCCCTCGGCTGGCTGGCCGCCTTCACCGCCGCCCTGCGCGAGCTGCGCGCCGGCTTCGGCGTGCCGGTCGCGGAGCGGCCCGAGACGACGGTGCCACGGCGCCTGCGCCTGGCGCTGTGGGCGAGCGGCGCGGGACTGGCGCTGCTGGGCCTGGCCGGGCTGCTGGTGCGGTAGCGGGCGCCAGCGGCGCGGGTTGACACTCCGCTCGGGCCCGCCCTAGGCTGCCGACGACCCGATCGACAAGCCATGCTCCCGTTCCTCGGGGTCGCGCGGGCGCTCCCGATCATGGGGAATCATGCGCACCCACCACCGCTCGCCCGGTCGCCTCGTTCCGCCCGCGTCCTGCCTGCTGCTGGTCCTCGTCCTGCCGCTCACGGCGGCGGCGGCCGACCTGCGTGGCCGGCTCACCGAGGTGGACTCGCGTCGTCCGGTCGAGCACGCGCTCGTGCGCTTGCTCGAGACCGGGCGCCTGCGGCTCAGCGACGCCGACGGCCGCTTCGCGTTCGACGGCCTGCGACCCGGCCGCTATACGCTCTCGGTGCACCACCTTGCCTACGGCGACGTGGAGCGCCCGGTGGTGGTGGAGGGTGGATCGGAGCTGGAGCTGGAGCTGCGCCCGGCGGTGTTCCACGCCGACGAGATCCTGGTGCGCAGCGCTCGCTCGCTGCTCGCCGCCGGCCGCACGCCCTATGCGGTGGACGCGCTCACCGGCGAGGTGCTGCGTGAGGCTCCCGCGACCACCGCGGCGGACGCGCTCGCCGCGCTGCCCGGGCTGGCGCTGGTGCGCGACGGGGCATGGGAGACGGCGGTCTCGATCCGCGGCATGAGCCGCTCCAGCATCGTGGCCCTCGTGGACCACACGCGCATCGAGACCGCCACCGACATCTCGGGCGGGCTCTCGCTGGTGGACCTCGATGAGCTCGAACGGGTCGAGGTGATGAAGTCGGCGGGCTCGGTGCTGTTCGGCACCGGGGCGCTGGGCGGGGCGGTGGCGATGGTCTCGAAGCGCGCGCCGTTCAGCGACCGGCCGCGCGGGGCGGTGGAATGGAGTACCGGCGTGACCGGCGTGGACGGCGGCCTTGCCCAGCACCTGGCGCTCGAGGGCTCGGCCGGCCGGGCGGCGCTGCGCCTGGGCGGCGGCCGCCGCAGCGCCGGGGACACCGGGACGCCCGCCGGCGCGCTGGCCAACTCGTACTACCACGACTGGAGCCTCAACGGCTCGCTCGGCCTGCGGACGATCGGCGAGCAGAGCGCGCTGTTCTCCTACCAGCGCGTACAGGCCGAGGACACCGGCATCCCCGGCGGCGCGCCCATCGCCGCCGCCGCGGTCGCGCGCTACCCGCTGGCGCGGCGCGAGCGCTTCGCGCTCGAGTACACGCTGCCGAACGTCGCGGCGCGGGTGCCGCTGGTCACCGTGCGCCTCGCGCGCCAGGACATCGTCCGCCAGGTCGAGATCCGCCAGGGCCCGGCCGTGCTGGTCACGCCGCACGCCACCCACGAGACGCTCAGCGGCCAGCTCGAGGCGCGGCTGCTGCCCGCGCGCGGCCACCTGCTGCTGGCCGGCGTCGAGGCCTGGCAGCGCGATCTCGACAGCCGTCGCGAGCGCCGCCTGCTGGCGGCGGACTCCGTGATTGGCGAGCGCCCGGTGCCGCGGGCGAACCACCTCAGCGCCGGTGCCTACGCACAGGACGAGTGGGAGCTGCGGCCGGACCGCCTGCGGCTGGTGCTGGGCGTGCGCTACGACCTCGGTCGCATGCACAACGACGAGGCCCTCCAGCCCGAGTACCGCGTCGTGCGGGGCGGGTTCGACCCGCACCCGCCCGGTCAGGCGGTGCTGTGGACCGCGCGCACCACGCACGACGCGTCGTGGGACGTGGACGCCGGGCTGCGCTACGCGCCCGATCCGCGGATCTCCGCCTCGCTGATGGTGGCCACCGCGTACCGCTCGCCCTCGCTCGAGGAGCGCTACCAGTTCGTCGACCTCGGCGGCACGGTGCGCGTCGGCGATCCCGACCTGCGTCCCGAGCGCAGCGTGAGCTTCGACGCGGGGGCGCGACTGGGCACCGCCGGCACCACGCTGCGCGGCGACCTCTTCCTGAACCTGCTCACCGACCTGGTGAGCGAGGTGCCCACCACCTGGAACGGACGGCCGGCGTTCGTGAAGCGCAACGTCGGGCGGGCGCGCCTGCGCGGCTTCGAGCTCGAGGGCGAGCAGCGCCTCGCGCGCGGCACCGCGCTGAGCGCCTCGCTGGCCTGGACGCGCGGCGAGGACACCGCGCACGACACCGCCCTGCCGCAGATCGCGCCGCTGCAGGGGCGTCTCGAGCTGCGCACCGGGGTGGGACCGGCCGGCACCGTGCGCCTGGGCTGCATCGCCACCCGCGCGCAGGACCGTCCCGGTCCCGGCGAGACCGCCACGCCCGGCTGGACCACCTGGGAGGCGGGTTTCACCAGCGCCGCGTGGCGGGCGGGCGGTGCCGCGTGCACGCTGCGGCTGGGCGCACGCAACCTGTTCGACCGGGCGTACCGCCAGCACCTCTCGACCCTGCGCGGCGTGGTGAACCTCGAGCCGGGTCGTGACCTCTACGCCACGCTCGCCGTGGCGCGGTGACGCGGGGCGACGGCATGAACTGGTTCGCGCTCGCCACCGCCTCGGCCCTGCTGTCGGCGGCGGCCGCGCTGGCGCAGAAGCGCGTGCTGCAGCGCGCGCACGCGCTCGAGTTCTCGCTGCTGGTCGCGGTCGCGGTGCTGCTGTTCTCGCTGCCGGTGCCGTTCACCACCGCCGTGTTCGCCTTCGACGCGCGCACGCTCGCGCTGCTGGCGGGCAAGAGCGTGCTGGGGGGCCTGGCGTTCCTGCTGGTGATGACCGCGCTCGAGCGCAACCCGATCGGCGAGGCGCTGCCGCTGCTCGGGCTCACGCCCGCGGTCACCGCGCTGGTCGCCCTGGTCGTGCTGGGCGAGGGGCTGCGCGCCGGCCAGTGGCTCGGGGTCGGGTTGATGCTCGCCGGGTGCTGGGCGCTCGAGGCGCGCGCCGGCGCGGGCGCGCTGCGCCCGCTGGCCGACGCGTTCGGCGGCCGCCACCGCGCCATCCTCGGCGCGGTCGTCCTGTTCGCGGTCTCGTCGGTCGGCGACCGGCTGCTGGTGGCCGGCATGAAGGTGCCGCCGTTCGTGGTGCTGTTCCACCAGCACGCGATCTATCTGCTGGTGTACGCCCTGCTGCTGGCGGCACGCCCGGGCCGCTGGCGCGCGGTGGGCGCCGTGGCGCGCGCGGAGTGGCCGTGGCTGGTGCTGATCGCGCTGTGCACGATCGGCTACCGCTGGTTCCAGCTCGCCGCCGTGAGGACCGGGCCGGTCGCGCTGGTGCTGGCGGTGAAGCGCATGTCCATCCTCTACGCCACCCTGCTCGCCGGCCGCCTGTTCTCCGAGGAGCGCCGCGGCCGACGCCTGCTCGGTGCCGCGCTCATCGTGGCGGCGGGGTTCCTGTTCCTGGGATCGGAATAGGCGCTTCCGCCGTCCGCGACGGCGCGGGCCCGGGGCCGACGATCCGGCCCCGGGTCCTGGGAGGGATCGCGCCCTCTCAGTAGCTCGCCAGGTCGGCGATGAGGTGTTCGGCCAGGGCGTCGGTCGTCTCGGCGGGCAGCTCGTCGAGGCCGCCGTCCGGTCCCGGCTGCACCACCTGGAAGGTCACCTTGCCGGCATCCTCGCCCGAGATCGAGATGAACTCGGACTTCGTGTCGCGCACGAGGCTTCCGGGCAGCCGGTTCATGTCCTTGGTCACGAGCACGACCAGCCGGTCGCACGCCGCGGCCATGCGGAGGATGTAGTAGGGCGAGAGATCGGCGTCGTCGGACACCGTCTCCACCGGGAACAGCCGGTCGAGCAGCTTGTGCCGGAGGGCGGCGCCCAGCCCGGCCTCGCGCCGCAGGAGCCCCGGGGTCGCCGCGAGCATGACCCGGTTCCCGTTGTGGTTCGTGATGAGGATCGTGCTGAGGGGCCCCGGGGGCGTGTGCCGCCGGTCCGCCGGGTGCGGGGTGAGCGCCGGCGTGCGGAACGCCGCCGTGAGGACGTCGGCGATCTCGTTGTCGGCGAACGGCTCGACCGCGTAGTAGAAGACCCGCTCGGCGCGGTAGGCCGACTCCAGCTCTCGATCGAGGGGCGCCACCAGCACGACCCGCGTCGAGGGCGCTGCGGCGTGGATCTGCGCGACCACCGCCGGTCCGCCCGGGCCGAAGCCGGCGGCGTCCATCACCAGCACCGGGTAATCGGGGTTGTCCAGCATCGGGGTCAGGTCCTCGCGGCGCGTGACCGTCCGGACGTGGCAACCCAACGCGGCCAGCCGCTCCGCCTGGACGTGGGCCGAGACGAGGTCGGTGTTCAGGAGGATCACCCGTCTCCGGGAGCACTTCTTGACCTCGTCCTCGAACCGGGTCGGGGAGATCGTGGCGATCCATCCGGCCCCGCAGGGATCACTGGCCATGGCGGCCGCGCCCGACGGGAGCGCCTCGTTCACCGACAGCACCACGCCGGAGACGGCTGTGGGAACGACGAGCGTCGTGCCGTCGGCCAGGCTCAGGGCCGCCAGGGGAAGTCCCTGGTACACCACTTCGCCGATGCTCGGCAGGCGGATCGCCGTGACCGCCGCCGCCTGCGCCTGCGGCAGCATCGCCCCGGCCCGCACCGTGCCGTCCTTCCCCGGAGCCGCCCACGACTCGCCCAGGAAGGACGCTCCGTCGGGCGTCGGGCTCCACGGCTCCGTCACGCCCGCATGCTCGGCCGCCGGCCGGCCCACGCACTTGTGGACCGCCCGGCTGATCTCCTCGGGCGTGAATGGCTTGGTGACGTACTCCGACGCGCCCAGTCGCAGCGCGGAGACGGCATTGGGAATGCTCGGGTAGCCGGTCATGAGGATCACGGGCAGGTCGGGCTTCTGTACCCGCAGCCGCTCGAGGAACTGGATGCCGTCGAGCTCGGGCATCTTGATGTCCAGGAGGACGGCGGAGAAGTCCCGCTCCGAGGCCAGCCTCAGGCCCTCGTTGGCGTTGTTGGTCTTCTCCACCCGGAACCCCTGCCGCGAGAACACCCGCCGACAGGCCTCACAGATTGCCTCTTCGTCGTCCACGACCAGCAGCTCTGCATCGTCTCGCATGATCTGGCTCCTTGCCTGCCGATGGGTTGCGCGCTCTGGTGTTGCCGCAGGGGAGTTCCGCAACCATCGTGCCAGCCATGGGTCGTCCCGCGGGGGGGAGCGGCGTGGAGCGGGGTCGCCGGGCGCATCGCGACGGGAGGCTTGGTGTTTCAGCCGTGGAGCGCGAGCCGGGAGGAGCGCGGCGAGGGCGCGGCAGCCGCGTCGGTCTTCCCCGGCCGCACGGTGCGGATGTGTGGGCGGGCCATACAGTGTATGAGCCGCCGAGTGGCCTACTCCGTCCGCTCCGGGTCGGCGCCCCCCTCGCCCGAGATGCCGTGCTTGCGCAGCAGGGCGTGGAGGTTGGGCCGCTGGATGCCGATCTCCTCGGCCGCGCGGCTCACGTTGCCCTCGCCGCGCTGCAGGGCGGCGAGGAGGTA
>CAYNPF010000143.1:0-6158 GCA_964398895.1 uncultured bacterium | reverse complement strand
GGCGCCCCTGCATCCGCCGCGTCCGCGCCAGGGCGAGCTGCAGGTCCGGGTAGTCGGGCTGCACCGCCAGCGCCCGCTGGATCTCCCCCTCCATCCCACCGGACTCGCCCACCGCCAGCGCCACCGAGGCCTGCTCCAGCACCTCGCGCGGGATCTCCCGGTCGCGCACGAGGCCGCGCCGCACGGAACGCAACGCGTCGTCGTGACGACCGAGCGCGTGGTAGATGAGACCGAGCAGCCGCTGCGCCCGGGCGAACTGACGGTTGAGCTTCACCGCCCGCTCGAGGGGCCCCACCGCCGCCTCGAACTCCCCGGCGCGGAAGCGCGCCAGGCCCAGCCAGAAGTGGAGGTCGGGGTAGTCGGGGAAGGCCTCCAGCGCCGCCTCGAGGTGGACGATGGCCTCGCGCGCCGCGCCCAGCTCGAGCTGCGCGCGGGCCGCCAGCAACCGCGCCTCGAGGTAGCGCGGGTTGATGCGCAGGGCCGCGTCGAGCTGGACCAGCGCCTCGGGCAGGCGAGCGGCCTCGAGCAGCAGACCGCCGAGGCGGCCGCGCAGGTCGGCGTAGCCGGGATGCTCGGCGACTGCGTGCTCGACCGCGGCGATCGAGCCGGCGAGGTCGCCGGCGTGGTAGCGCTCGAGGGCGCGGTCCACGTGCGAGGCCTGCGAGCCGGGCTCCTCGCGGGCCAGGAGCGCCATCACCCCCTGCCAGTCCGTCGCCCCCCACTCGGCGGCGCGTGCCGCCACCAGTCCGGCCGGCAGCTCCACCCCCAGCTCGAGCGCCCGGCCGAGCGCCTGCACCGAGGCGGCGCGGTCGTTGCGCTGTGCCTGGCAGACGGCCAGCAGCAGCAGGGCCTCGGTGTAGCGCGGATGCTCCTGCAGCGCCTGCTCGAGGTCCGCGATCGCCTCGGGCAGCCGTCCCGAGCGCTGGAAGATGCGCGCCCGGTAGTAGCGCAGGTCGGGGAAGCTCGGGTTCTCCTCCAGCGCCCGCGCGAACTGCTCCTCGGCCCGCGCGTACTGCCCGGCGTGGAAGAAGGCCAGGCCGAGCTGGGCTCGGGCCTCGGCCGCGTAGCAGCGGGCCAGGCCGTGATCGGGCTCGCTGGGGTCGCGCACTTCGCCCAGCGCCGCCTCGAACGCGGCCGCGGCCTGCTCGTACTCGCCGCGGTTGAAGTGCAGCATGCCGCGGTTGTAGTGGCGGTTGTGCCCCCACTTGAGGAGGTTGGAGAACACGGGCGCCGACTCCCTTCGTCGCGCGTGCGGGGCCGGGACCGCGGAGGCTCCCGCCGGGTACCCGCCGAAGGCGGGTCACGGGTCCACCGCGGCCCCGACGCGCCGTCGCTAGTCCATCTGCCTGCGCAGGAAGGTCGGCACCTCGAGCGAGTCGCCGTTGCGGCCACCGCGGCCCCAGCGCTCGCGCCCGCCGACCCCGACTTCCTCGCCCCAATTCGTGGGCAGTCCGTGCCCCTCGGTGCTGACGGCGTGGGCCCGCTCGGCCGCGGCGCGGGACTTCGGCTGCCCGAAGCCGGTGGCGACGACGGTGATCATCAACTCGCCGTCCATGTTGGGGTCGATGACGGCGCCGAAGATGACGTTGGCGTCCTCCCCGGCCGCGCTCACCACCACGTTGGCCGCCTCGTTCACCTCGTGCAGCGTGAGGTCGTGACCGCCGGTGATGTTCACCAGCACGCCCTCGGCGCCGCTGATGGAGACGTCCTCGAGCAGGGGGCTCGACACCGCCGCCTGCGCCGCCTGCAGCGCCCGGCCCTCGCCGGAGGCGCGCCCCGTGCCCATGAGCGCGTTGCCCCGGTTCGACATGACCGACTTGACGTCGGCGAAGTCCAGGTTGACCAGCCCCGGCACCGTCACCAGGTCGGAGACGCCCTTGGTGGCCTTGAGCAGCACCTCGTCGGCCACGCCGAAGGCGTCGGTGAGGGTCGTACCCGGCTCCACCACCTCGAGCAGTCGCTCGTTGGGAATGACGATGAGCGTGTCCACCTCGGCCCGCAGCTCGGCGAGGCCGTCGTCGGCCTGGCGCAGCCGGCGCCGGCCCTCGAAGCCGAACGGCCGGGTGACCACCGCCACGGTGAGCGCCCCGTGCTGCTTCGCGAGCCGCGCCACCGCCGGCGCCGCGCCGGTGCCGGTGCCGCCGCCCATGCCGGCGGTGATGAAGACCATGTCGCTGCCCGACAGCGCGTCGGCGAGGATCTGCTCGTCCTCCTCGGCGGCCCGGCGGCCCTGCTCGGGGTTGCCGCCCGATCCCAGCCCGCGCGTCGTGGTCTTGCCGATCTGGATGCGATGGGGGGCCAGCGACTGGTTCAGGGCCTGCACGTCCGTGTTGGTGACGATGAACTCCACGCCGCGCAGGCCGGCGCCGATCATGCGGTTCACCGCGTTGCCACCCGCCCCGCCCACACCGATCACCTTGAGCTTGGCCGAGGCACTGCCTTCCATCTCGAGTTCGAACATGGGCACGACTCCCTGTGCCTTCTCCTTGCGGGCCCGGCGGCTCCGTCGGCGACGGTCACGCCCGGGGACTCCTCCGTGGGATTCAGGCGATGATGGTGGTACGGACATGGATCACACTCAGGAGTAGAAAAGCTGACGGAACCAGCGACGCGGATCGAACGACAGCCGGCGTGACTCCACGCCGCGCCGGTCGCGCCCGCCGTCCTCCCCGTTCTCGGCCTGCATGGCGTGGAGCACCAGCCCCACCCCGGTCGAGAAGCGCGGATCGGCGACGTTGGCGGATAGCCCCCCCAGTCCCTGGGGCGCGCCGAGGCGCACGGGCATCTCGAAGACCTGCTCGGCGAGTTCGACCACGCCCGGCATGAGCGAGGTGCCGCCCGTGAGGACGACCCCGCCGCCGAGTAGCTCCGCGAAGTGGTTCTTCTTCACCTCCTTGTTGGCGAGCTGGAAGATCTCCTCCATGCGCGGCTCGATCATGGAGGCCAGCACGTGCCGGGCGATCTCCCGGTCGGCGCGGCCGCCCACGCCGGAGACGGAGATGGTCTCCGTGCTCGGCACCAGGGAGGCCAGCGCGCAGCCGTGCTGGATCTTGATGGCCTCGGCCTTGTCAATGGGCGTGCGCAGGCCGATGGCGATGTCGTTGGTCACGTTGGCGCCGCCGAACGGCACGATGGCGGTGTGGCGGATCGAGCCCTCGTAGAAGACGGCCACGTCGGTGGTGCCGCCGCCGATGTCGAGCAGGACCACGCCGAGGTCGCGCTCGTCGTCGCCGAGCACCGCGTGGCTCGAGGCCAGCGGTTCGAGCACCAGGTCGTAGACCCGCAGGTTGGCGCGCTGGATCGAGCGGCAGATGTTCTTGGCGGAGGTCACGGCCCCGGTGATGATGTGGACCTCGGCCTCGAGCCGCACGCCGCTCATCCCCACCGGGTCCTTGATGCCGTCCTGGTCATCCACGATGTACTCCTGCGGGATGACGTGGATGATCTCGCGGTCCATGGGAATGGCGATGGCCTTGGCGGCCTCGACCACCCGGTCCACGTCCGCCGCGCCGATCTCGTTGTCCCGGCGCGAAACCGCGATGACGCCGCGGCTGTTGATGCTGCGGATGTGGTCGCCGGCGATGCCGGCGTAGACGCCCTTGACGGGCATGCCGGCCATGCGCTCGGCCTCGTCCACCGCGCGCTGGATGCTGGCGACGGTCTTCTCGAGGTCCACCACCACGCCCCGGCGCAGTCCCTCGCTCGGTGCGGTGCCCACCCCCACCACCCGCAACTCGCCCGCGCCGTTGCCGGCGGTGTCCGCGATGATGCAGGAGATCTTGGTGGTTCCGATATCCAGTCCGACGTACGCCCGTGCTGCCTGTCCCATGGTGCCGCTCACCCCCTCCTTGGAGTCGAACCCACCTATCCGCTGCGTCGGACCCCGTCCGGTCCCGTTCTCACCGCACCCGTGCCGCCGCTCGGCGGTTCCACCCCCGACGTCGGCCCCGGGGCCGGACTCGCGGGGGCCACCCCGCGGGCCGGCTGCACGACCACCAGATCCTCGAAGCGCAGGTCCACCGCCCCCGGCCGCACCTGCCGGTTGGGCAGGTCCTTCAGCACGACCCGCAGGGCCGAGAGCACCCGCGCCTCCGGCGGCCACGCCGGCGCCAGCACCCGCGTACCGTCCATCAACAGGATCGCCGTCGAGTCGGCGGCGGCGACATCCACCTCCGACACCTCGCCGGCGAGCTGCAGATCGGGAGCACCCAGCGCCCGAACCCAGGCCAGCCCCCGGCGCACCTCGACGGTCCGCACCTGCGTGCCCGCCCGCAGCCGGGAGAAATCCGGTCCAGTCAGCAAGGGTACGTCCGCGACCACCCCTCGCGCCAGTGGAGAGAGCAGCACGCCGCTCGAATCCACCTCCCACGGCTCGCCGTGCCGCACCAGCATCACCGGCTCGCGCTCGACGATGCGCACGCGCACGGCCCGCAGCCACGCGTGTCCGACCTCGGCGTCGGCGATGCGCGGGTCGAGCAGCAGCGACTGGCGCGCCCGCTCGCAGTCCACGTCGAACAGGTCCTCGCCGGCGCGCAGCCCGGCGGTTTCGGCGACGCGCGCGGCGTCGAGATAGCGCGCCCCCTCGACCCGCACGTCCTGCACCACGGCGAAGCGCGTGCGCAGCGGCCGCCACGGGACCAGCACCGCGGCGGCGACCACCAGGCCGAGCCCGACGACGCCTCCGAGGATGCGCCCCGGGCGGAGCGCCCACGCCCGGCCCCCGCGCCGCCCGGCCGGCGTGCGCCGGCCCCCGGGACGACGCGGTCCGCCGCCGTGGCCCGCCCGGCCCTCGTCCCGCCGGCCGCCCCGCGCCAGCGCCCGTCCCTGGTAGAGACCCATCAGCGTTCCTCCACCGCGCCGCGCAACCGCGCGAGCAGGCGGTCGCCCAGCTTCCAGACGTCCCCGGCGCCCAGCGTCAGCACCAGGTCGCCGGGCCGGGCCTCGCGCGCCACCGCGGCCACCGCCGCGTCGCCGTCGCCCACGTAGACGACCTGCCCCTGGCCGAGCGCCTCGGCGCTCTCGACGATGGTGCGGGCGGTCACGCCCGGCACCGGCGTCTCGCCGGCGGCGTAGATGTCGAGCACGTAGACGCGGTCGGCGTCGGCGAAGCAGGCGCCGAATTCGCGGTGCAGCAGGGCGGTCCGCGTGTAGCGGTGCGGCTGGAACATTACCAGCACCCGCCGCCCCAGCGTCCGGGCCGCGGCCAGCGTGGCGGCCACCTCGGTGGGATGGTGACCGTAGTCGTCCACCACCCGCACGCCGCCCGCCTCGCCGCGCAGCTCGAAGCGCCGGCCGACCCCGCGGAAGCCCTCGAGCGCGGTGACGATGTGCGGGAAGGGCACCTCCAGCTCGAGCCCCACCCCCACCGCGGCCAGCGCGTTCAGCACGCTGTGCATCCCCGGCAGGTGGACGCGCACCTCGCCCAGCTCGTTGCCGTCGGCGACGACGCGGAAGCTCGAGCCCTCCGGCCCCAGGCGCACGTCCGCGGCGCGCAGGGCCGCCTCCGGCCCCGTGCCGTAGAGCACGTACCGCTTGGTGAGCTGCGGCAGGATGCCGCGCACCTGCGGATCGTCGCTGCACAGGATGCCCACGCCGTAGAAGGGCACGCGGTTGGCGAAGTAGATGAAGGCCTGGCGCAGCTCCTCGAGCGAGCCGTAGTGGTCGAGGTGCTCGCGATCGATGTTGGTGACGATCACCACCGCCGGCGAGAGACGCAGGAACGAGCCGTCGCTCTCGTCGGCCTCGGCCACCAGGAACTGCCCCCGCCCCAACCGGGCGTTGGAACCGATGGACTGGAGCCGGCCGCCCACCACGATGGTCGGGTCGAGCCCGCCGCGCGCCAGCACCGCGGCGCTCAGCGAGGTCGTCGTCGTCTTGCCGTGCGAGCCGGCCACCGCCACGCCGTACTTCATGCGCATCAGCTCGGCCAGCATGTCGGCGCGCGGGATCACCGGAATGCCCTGGGCGCGGGCCGCCACGACCTCCGGGTTGTCGGGGCGAACCGCGGTGGAGTAGACGACCACCTGGGCCCCCTCGACGTTGGCCGCCTCGTGCCCGAGGAAGATGCGGCCGCCCAGGGTGGTCAGGCGCTCGGTGGTCTCGCCGGCGCGCAGGTCGCTGCCGGAGACCTGGTAGCCGAGATCGAGCAGCACGCCGCC
>CAYNPF010000142.1:0-6163 GCA_964398895.1 uncultured bacterium | reverse complement strand
ATCGTCGCCGCCACCAACAAGGACCTCGCTGCCGCCCTGGAGGACGGCGAGTTCCGGCAGGACCTCTTCTACCGGCTCAACGTCCTGCCGTTGCAGGTGCCGGCGCTGCGCGAGCGCCGCGGGGACATCCCGCTGCTGGCGGAGCACTTCCTCGCCGCCTCGTGCCGCGCGGAGGATCTGCCGCCCAAGCGGCTCGGCGCCGAGACGCTGGCCCTGCTCGAGGACTACCACTGGCCGGGCAACGTGCGGGAGCTGCGCAATCTCATGGAGCGGGTCGCCATCCTCGTGCCCGGCGAGGAGGTGGGCGCCGGGGACGTCGCGCCCTGGCTGGAGAGCGCTCCCGGCGGCGACGAGGCGGCGGGGCTGCGCGGCGAGATCGAGCGACGCGAGGGCGACGCCATCCGCCGCG
The DNA here is from genome assembly GCA_964398895.1 of uncultured bacterium. Lineage (GTDB taxonomy): Bacteria > Eisenbacteria > RBG-16-71-46 > RBG-16-71-46 > RBG-16-71-46 > JANXPZ01. The sequence goes on along the minus strand of CAYNPF010000142.1, from coordinate 5,754 downwards.
CCCTCGACGCGGCGGGCGGGAACGTCACCCAGGCCGCGGCCGCCCTGGGAATCGACCGCACGAACCTGCACCGCAAGATGCGCAAGTACGGCATCAGCCGCCGCTGAGGCGCCTCCCCATGTCGCGCCGCCGCCACAACGGCGGGCGGTGACCGGCTTCACCGGCTGTGAACGTCACCGCGACGACGACGCCCCCGATGTGGTATGAGGCTTGCGTGGAGCGGGGAGGCTCCCTTCCCGCTCCGGAGGTGACGTGAAGATCGGCATCCTCATCCCCGTCGTGGCCGCGCTCCTGGCCGCCGCGCCCGGGCCAGCCCGGGCCGGCGCCGGCACCGACTCGCTCGAGGCGGACTCGCCCGGCACGCTCGAGTTCTCCCCGGCGCGCGGCGAGCCCGCGCCCGGTTCCGGCCCCCGCCGACCGTGGCCGCACCCCGTCGCTCCCCAGTGGCTGGGGCAGCCCTTCGGCGAGCGTCTGCTCACCGAACCCGACCTCTGGCACCAGCATCACCGGCGCGGCGGGTTCCGGCTCGACCCGGTCGGCGACTACAACCGCGTGGACGGCGTGCGGCTCGGTCTGGCGGGCGAGACGCAGGACCCCGGCTCGATGCTGCCGCGCCTCGGCGGACGCTTCGAGTACGCGTTGGGCCGCGAGCGCGGCACCTACGGCGTCCAGCTCGAACAGCCGCTGCTGCCGCACGCCCGCGCCGGTGTCGGCGTGACCGCGGTGCGCCGCACCGACCACAGCGACCTGCAGCAGGTGGACGACGTCGAGAACAGTCTCGCGCTGCTGCTGGCGCGCCAGGACTACCGCGACTACTTCGAGCGCGAGGGCATCGGTGCCTACGCCGTGCTGCGCGTTCCCGACTTCTCGGTCGTGAGCGTGCACCTGCGCCACGACACGTACCGCTCGCTATCCATCCTCGCCAACGTGCGATCGTGGTTCGCCCACGACCGCGGCCTGCGCGACAACCCGGCGGTGGACGAGGGCGATGCCCGGGCCGTGCTGCTGCGCTTCGAGCGCCAGCCCAGCCTCACCCGCCGCGCCCACGCCGGCCTGTACCACTGGATCGAGGTCGAGCGCGCCGGCGCCGGGCTGGGCGGCGACTTCTCCTACACGCGCGGGCTGGCCGACGTGCGCAGCGTGCTGCGCCTGACGCCGGGAACGACGCTGGTGCTGCGGGCGGCCGCCGGGACGACGACCGCCGGCACGCTGCCGCGGCAGAAGCAGTTCTCGCTGGGCGGCGTGAACGGACTGCGGGCGCACGCGTTCGGCCGCTACCGCGGCGACCAGCTCCTGCTCGGCCAGGCCGAGTGCACGGTGCCGGTGCCGGGTACGCACCGCCACTCGGGCGACGCCGCGCTGCACGCCATCGTCTTTGCCGACGCCGGCGAGGCCTGGACGGCCGAGGACCACTCGTGGGACCCCTCGCGCCAGCACGTCAAGGTGGACGGCGGCGTGGGACTCACCACGGCCGAGGACAACATGCGTATCTACGTGGCCCGCGATCTGCAGCGGGCGCGGGCCGGCGCGCACGTGACCGTGCGGCTGCAACGTCCGTTCTGATCCCGATCGGCCGTGCGCTCCCCGCTCCCCACCCGATCCGCAGCGGCGATCCACCTGCCGGCGGTCGCGCTGCTGGCCGGCCTGCTGCTGGCGGCCGCGCCCGCGCGCGCGCTGGACCTCGCGGTCCAGCCACCGCGCGAACAGGACGCCTGGCTGTGGGTGGACGCCCGGCTCGCCGACCTGTTCTCGCCGCGGGTCGAGACCAGCCTCGCGCGCGGCATGCCCGCCACGCTGCGGCTCCACGCCGAGCTATGGCGCCAGCGCGTGGGCTGGTTCGATCGGCTGGAGAGCACCTTCGACGCCGAGCTGCGCCTGCGCTACGACTTCCGCACCGAGGCCTACCGGCTCGAGCGCGACGGCGCCCGAGCGCTGGTCTGCGCGGGTCTGGACTCGGTGCGCACGGCGCTGTCGCGACCGCTGCCGCTGCCGGTCTCGCGCCTCGCGCTGCTGACCTCCCCGGCGCGCTACTACGTCGTGGTCTCGGCGACGCTGAAGCCGCTGAGCCTGGAGGACGCCCGCGAGGTGGAGGGCTGGCTCTCCGGCGAGGTCGAGGGTTCGCCGGGCGAGCCCTGGGAGCTGGTCGCCGGCCTGCCGATCTCGCTGTTCGATGCGGCCCGCAACTTCGCCGGGTTCGGTGACGAGCACGCCCGCGCGGCGACCGAGTCGTTCACGAGCCGCGATCTTGCCCGGGACGGACGCTAGGGCAGCAGGATCACGCGCGCCGAGGCGGCGCCGTCGTGGGTCCGCGCGAAGACCACGCCCGGCTCGACCCGGCGACCGGAGTCGTCGCGGCCGTTCCAGGTCCAGCGCTGGCCGTTGCCTGCAGCGACCGGAGCCAGCGAGGCCAGGCGACGGCCGGCGAGGTCGAAGAGGTCCAGCGCCACCGCGGGAGCCCCGCCCCGCGTGAAGACGACCGCGCCGCGGCTGGGATTCGGCGTGGCCCCGAGACTGACCGCCAGTTGCGCGTCGGCCAGCGAGAGGATGAAGCCCTCCAGCCCCGCCACTTCGGTGGGCGGAGTCAGCGAGGAGTTCTCGATCGTCCCGGTCGAGGTGGCCAGCGCGCCACCGAACAGGGCCCGGAAGTCCTCGGCGAAGATCTCGTGCGGCCGGTCGGCGTGATCGGCGGCCTCGTTGTAGACGGCCGTGTCGTTGATCCCGCGCAGGCCGCGGTAGCGATCCCAGGCCGGCGTGTCGCTGTCCGGCAGGTCCTGGCGCTGCACGACGTGCCCGAGCTCGTGCACCGCCTCGGTGTGCTGCTGGGTGCGGGGCAGCGCGTAGACGCCCGGCGACAGCAGGATGAAGTTGGCCCCAGCGGCCGAGGCCAGCCCGGCCCGGCGCGGGTACGGCAGGATGAACACGTCGGCGACCACGTCGTCGAGCGGGTAGCTCACCGCGGCGAACGCCGCCGCGACCTCGGCGGCGTCGAAGGGATGGAAGGCACCGTCACCGTGGTTCGAGATGGCCGGATCGTTGATGGAGGTGATCAACTCGTAGCGGGTGCCGCCGGGCAGCTCGAGCCAGAGCACGCCGTCGGCGTCGGTGCGGCAGTAGCTGCGCAGCGTCTCGTCGGCATCGTGGATGACGATTCCCGTCGAGGTCGGCAGGACCCGCGTGGTGATCTCGTTGGCGCCCACCGCCGCCGGCAGCGCGACCAGCATCGCGGCCACCAGCGTGACCTTGCCGAGGCGGGCGACGGTGCGATCGAGCGGTTCCATGCCCACTCGTCAACGCCACAACCGTGCCGTGGATCGCCGGTCGGGATCGCGCCCGCGGCTCGACCGGACAACCTCTTCACCGGCAGTCGGTTCCGCGACCGCGGCGTCCAGGAGCGGCAACGCCCGGGATGGCCGACCGACCGGCCCGCGCTTCCCGACAGGGGCATCCGACCCAGCGCCCGGTGGCCCGTGGGGACTATGCCACGCCGCGTCCCCGACGAGTGAGCGGCCGCGGCTCCGCGGCGCTCAGGCCGGTCCGGGCGGGCCGGACGGCGCGGGCGAGGGATCCGAGCGCATGCCCATCAGCGACAGGAGCATGGCCCCAACCCCGATGGTCGAGAGAACGGCCACGAACAGCATGCCGAGCGTGACGAAGAAGAGGGACAGGCTCCGCGCCAGCCCCACCGGCACCGACAGCGCGACCGCGGCGAAGAAGAACAGCGCGACCATCAGGCTGCCGACGAGGACGGGTGCCACCAACCCACCCTCTCCCGGCCGGCGGCGCATGAGCCGGCAGCCGAGCACATAAGTGCCCACCACCTGTCCGACCCAGGGCAGGAGCAGCCCGAGGAGGAGCAGCGGTACCGCCAGACCCGCGCCGGCCACGGCGGCGGCCATCACCACGAAGGTGATGACCACGAGCAGGAATGGCGCCGACACCAAGCCGAGGAAGAAGGCCGCGGCGTTGTGGCGACCGGCGACCCGCCCGATGCGCAACATGGCACGGGAGAAGAGCAGCGCGAGCAACCAGGCCAGCACCAGGGTGGACAGCCAGCCGACCAGCGCGGCCGCCAGCAGCAGGGTCGTCGTCGGCACGCGCCAACCGGGCAGGAAGCCGCCGATGGCGATGCTCTGCCCGCCCACCTCGGTGCCCGGCGGCTGATCGAGCGCGCCACCGACGGCCACCACGTCGCCCGCCACCCGCGCCCCGGGGTGCAGGCGCACCGAGCCGAGCACGGCGACCACGTCGCCCTGCACCGTGCCGGTGATGTCCACCGAGCCGAAGACCGCGACCACGTCGCCCGGGAAGGTCCGGCCGGCGGGGATGTTGGCGTCCGCGAACAGGCGCACGAGAGCGTCGTCGTTGGCGTTCACGACGATGGAGCCGCCGTGACCGACCTTGCCTGACCGCACGGTCACGGCGCCGCCGTCGTCCTCGTCCACCGCTGCCTCCGGCGCGGCGTTGTGCCGCCCGCCGTTTCGCACCTCGACGCGGGAGCCGCGGACGCGCTCCACGCCCGGCTCGACCCGGATCCCGGCGGCGTCAATGCGGACGCGGCGCGCCACCCGGCCGCTGTCCGGCTCGGCGCGGCCGCTGTCCGGCGTCAGTGCGAGGAGCAGCGTCAGCAGCAGGCCGACGAGCGCGGACAGCCGTGCGCCGGATCCCCGGACCTGCAGCGGACGATCAGGAACGACCGAGGCCACCATGCCGCACCTCCCGGACCGCCGGCGTCGAGCGCGGTCGCATCCACCACAGCAGCAGTGCGCAGACCGACACCGCCGCCCAGACCGCGGGAGCGACGAGCGGATCCGTCATCACCACGCGGAAGGCGCGCGACAGGGGCGCCAGGCGATCGCCCGCGGCCTGCAGCCAGCCCCAGCCGGTGGCCAGGCGGACCGCCGAGGCCCCCAGCGCGTCGAGCGCGGCCAGCCCACCCCGCAGCAGGTGACGCCAGAGCCAGGCGGGCAGCCCGTCGAGCACGTCCCGACCGCCGAAGCCCAGCATCCAGAGGACGGCCCCGGCACCGGTGACCGCCAGGCCGGCGGCGTAGCCCAGCCCCAGCACCGCCAGACGCCGGCGCCGCACCCGCGAGGGCAGCACCTGCCCGAGGATGCGCTCGGTCAACTCGGGCCGCGGCTCGTCCAGCGGCGCCCACTCGAGCGTGGCGATGAGTCGCTCGAAGGCCTCGACCTCGGCGGCGCAGGCGGGGCAGGTCGCCAGGTGCGCGCGGAAGGCGACCGTCTCCGTCGGCGACAGGTCACCGTCCAGGAAGACCTGGACCCGCTCGCGCTGCTCGCAGTGCGTCATGCTCCACGCTCCAGTCGGTCCTTCAGGATGGCCCGCGCCCGGTGGATGCGGGCCTTGACGGTGCCCAGCGGCAGGTGCAGCGCCTCGGCGATCTCCTCGTAGGCCAGCCCCCGCTGGTGCCGGAGCACCACCACGATGCGGTAGTGCTCCGGCAGCGCCCCGATCAGCGCCGCCGCCGACTCCGACTCCTCCTGGCGCACCAGCAGATCGTCCGGGCCGAAACCCGGGTCCTCGACCTCGACGATCTGCTCCTCCAGCGATCCCGGCTCGCTGCGGACCAGCGGCTGCGTCTTCACGCGCCGCCGGCGCAGGTGGTCAATGCTCAACCGGGCGGCGATGGTGAGCAGCCAGGCCGGGAAGGGCCGGGTGGGATCGTAGCGGTCGAGGGCTCGGAACATGCGGACGAACGTCTCCTGGGTGAGGTCTTCGGCGTCCTCGCGAACCCGG
>CAYNPF010000141.1:0-6194 GCA_964398895.1 uncultured bacterium | reverse complement strand
GGTCGCCGTGGTCAGGTGCGGATGGATGATCTCGAACTTCAGGAAGATGGTGTTGCCCAGCGCCCCCGAGCGGTCGAAGGCGAACGTGGTCTGGCGGATCTGCAGCCCCAGCGGGCTCGAGTTCCCGGCGTCGTTGGTGTGCCAGGAGGGATCGGCGTCGTTGTAGATGGACCACAGCATCTGGTCACCGGCAACATCCGGGCCGGGCACGTCCAGGCTGTCGTCCTCGACGTCCACGGTCGCGGTGTTGGGCAGCCGGTACATCTTCCAGGGCGCCCCGCGGGGAACCGCCCCGGCCATGTACTCGCTCCACGAGTGGTGCACGAGCGGGTCGGTGGCGGTGCCATCGCTGGCGTCCACGGCGCGCTCGACGTGGGCCGAGTCGGCGGGATCGCCGGTCCAGCGCCTGACCTTGAAGACGACGAGCCCATCGGAGTCCACGTCCTCCCAGGGCTGATCGGGATTCGCGAGCGGGTCCGACAGGATCCGGCCCGGCCCGTACTCCCAGGAGTACTCCCCCACCTCCGTGCGGACGCTGCCGTCCACCGTCGCGCCGAACCACAGGCCCGAGGCGAACACCGCCGTCTTGTTGGTGCCCTTCGGGTAGACGACGCCCGAGTTGCCGGTGGCCTGGTCGTAGGCCCAGCCGCCGTAGTTGTTCACGAACATGTTCAGGTTGTTGATGTCAATACGCCGCTGGTTGTCCAGCGCCAGCACGCGAGTGGGTGCCGCCACGCTCGCCGTGCTCAGCGTTCCGCCGGACCGCGCTGCCCTCGTGGTCGGGGTGCCCGCCCGCGAGGCGACCGCGCCGATGGTCAGGGCGACGGACGCCGCAACCACCAGCGTGAGGCATCTCCGAAGGAAGTCCATCATTGGCCCCCTGTCCTCGTGAAGGTTCACGCTAGAAGTTGGTGCGGAATCCGAACCGGACCAGGCGCGGATTCGTGTAGTTGTTCGGGTTGTTCTGGGCCAGGTCGTAGAGGTAGCGCCCGTCGTAGCCGGCGTCCGCGGCGGTGGCCAGGTAGGTCTGGCCGTCGGCGGTGTCCAGCCAGCCGGTGTTGGCGGCGTCGCCCGAGGACCCGTACACGGCGACGGCGTTGCGGGTGTCGAACAGGTTCAGCACCCAGACGTACGCCTCGCAGTCCAGACCGCCGACCTTGAAGCCCCGCGTGGCCTTGACGTCCACGCTGTTGGTCCACGGGCCGTAGCGCGAGTTGATCGGCCCCGCCGGCTCGGTGCTCACCGCCGCCAGCGTGACCTCGTTGTAGACCTTGGTCGGCGTGTAGGGGGTGCCGCTGGCCACGTTGTAGAGCACGTTGACGCCGAAGTCCTCGAACGGATGCACGCCGGCGATCACCGGCCCCTCGCCCTTCGCCAGCCGGTAGTCCATGTTGAGGGCCAGCTTGTGGCGCTGGTCGAAGTCGAGCGGCGAGGTCATGCGCGGCGGCTGCGAGGCCGTCCACGCGATGTTGCCCTGCGTGTTCGAGACCGACCCGGTGCCCTGGGCGTAGGACAGCGAGTAGCTCAGGTCCGCGGAGATGTGGTTGATCGGCCGCATCTTGAAGCCGATGTCCACGCCCTTCAGCGTGGCGAAGTCGCGGTTGCGGTAGGACGAGAACTGGTTCGGGAACGACGGGATGGTCGCGATCTCGACCAGGTCCTTCACGTCCTTGTAGTAGGCGGTCACGTCGAGCCGCACGTTGTCGGTGAGCTGGTGCGCCACGCCGACCTCGTAGGCCGTGGTCCGCTCCGGGCGCAGGTTCGGGTTGCCGAACCCGACGAAGTAGCCGCCCGACTGGACCTTGTGCTCGAGGAACCGGTAGGACACGTACAGGTCCTGCAGGTTGGGCTGCTGGTAGAACTGGCCGTAGTTGATGCGCAGCAGCGTCACCGGCGTCACCGGGAAGGCCACGCCCAGCCGCGGCGAGAGCCGCGAGTAGGTCTTGTTGTCCACCAGGTCGCCGGCGTCCAGCGACGAGCTGCCGGTGTAGTCGGGGTCCAGCGGGCGCGCGTCGCTCTTGAGCGCCGGCGTGTCCACGTTCAGGTAGTCGTAGCGCAGGCCGCCGTTGACCACGACGCCCTCGCGCTCGAACTTGTCCTGCGCGTACAGCGACCACACCTTCGGGTGCTTCGCGCCGTCCCGGCCGTCATTGCTGTTCGTCAGCTTGACCCGGTCCACCACCCGCGTGAGGCCGCTGTAGGTGGTGTCCCCGTCGGTGATGTCGCGGACGAACACGTCCTTGTAGGTGACTTCCTGGTTGTAGCCGTAGCCGTCGTAGTCCACCAGGTTCGGCGTGTCGCCGCCGAGCTGGACCGGGAAGTAGTGGTCGTAGAGCCGCAGCGTGTGGTACTGGAAGTCGCCGCCGGCCTTGATCTGGTGGTGCGGATCCACCTGCGAGGTGATGGCGCCCTGCACGCCCATGTACTCGGAGCGCCGCTGCAGGTAGTCGTCCCACACGTGGCCGTCGGTCCAGAACATCGGCACGGTCAGGTCGAAGCGCGGGTTCACCTGCCGGTAGTAGCCCCCCGGCGAGAGGATCGTGCCGTCCTCCGAGGCGATCAGCGGAGCCGTGGTCGTGCCCCCCTCGCCGTCGTCCCCCGAGTACGACCCGACCACCTCGTACTGCGGATCGAGGTTGTCGAAGGCCACTCCGTCACCGCGCTTGCGCTGGGTCAGGTTGTAGTTCGCGGCAAGGTTGTAGAACGTCCGCTTGCTGAGGACGTGGCTGACGCTCGTGAAGTAGGACTCGCTGCGATCCAGGTAGCGCGGCGCGTGCCGCAGGTCGAACAGGTAGGAGTCCAGGAACTGCCGCCAGTCCTCCTGCGAGCCCAGCCCGCCGACCTTGACGGTGATCTGGTCGGTGGGCTGCCAGTTCACCTTGCCCTGGAAGGTGTAGCCGGACGCCCCGTTGGCCGGCAGTCGCCGGTCGTCCAGCCCCATGGTCCCCAGCTCGCGCTCGAAGCCGCCGGCCATCCAGCTCGGGCTGCGGTCCCCCTGCCAGCGGCGCTCGCCCGAGACGAAGAAGCTGAGATCCTCGTTGCCGGGGATCACCGGACCGCCGAGCGAGGCGTCGTAGACGTTGTAGTCGGTGCGGGACGAACCCAGCCAGGAGCCGCCCAACGCGTCCGAGACGGCCTCGAGCGAGCCGGAGTAGACCTTGCTCCCCTCGCGGGTGATCACGTTGACCGCGCCGGACATGACGCGCCCGTACTCGGGGTTGAAGCCGCCGGTCAGCACGACGACCTCCTCGATCGAGTTGTTGCTGATCGAGGTGTTCGAGGTGCCGGTCAGCGGGTCCTGCTGCGAGAAGCCGTCCACATAGTAGGCGGTCTCGTTGGGACGCCCGCCGCGCACGATCAGGGTCGGGCTGTTCTGCGCCTCCTCGGTCGCGAACTGCGGCCGATAGCTGACCACGCCCGTCTGCTGGGCGGCGGCATCGCGGTAGCCGCGCGTCGGCAGCTTCTGGATGTCGTCCGAGGTGAGGAAGCGGGTCGTCCCGGTGGCGTCCTTCTGCAGCAGCGGGCGCTCGGCCTCGACCCTGACCTCTCCCAGTTGGACGGCCTCGGTCCGCATCGTGATGTCGAGGGTCGTCGAGTAGTCGGGCATGATCCGGACGTTCTCGGCCACGAAGGGGCTCTGGCCCAGCAGGTTGGCACGCACGGTGTGCGTGCCGGCCGGGATGCCGATGATGAAGTAGCTGCCGTTCTCGTCGGTGGCGGCGCCGAGACGCAGACCCTCGATGCGCACGTTCACCCCGGCCAGCGGCTCCTTCTTCTCGTTCGTGACCCGCCCGGTCAGCTTGCCTGTGGTCCCCGCCCGGGCGGGTGGAGCCAACAGGACTACGGCCACAGCCAATGCTGCGAGACAGATGGCTCGGAAGGCATTGCGGGACATAGCTGCGTCTCCTTTCATGAAGCAATGAACTGCCGCACCCCGGCCCGACCCGGAGCGCGCTCGCATCCACTCGCGGGCCGGCACGACCTGTCCATCCTGGACCGGCACGACCCGTGTGTTGGTGGGGGGAGACATGAGCTTCCTGCCGGGGGGCGGCAGGACCTGCCGGAAGAGGGACACCAAGGCCGTACTTCCTCCCTTCACCCATCGTGGGGGTCTATGAGCAGCGCCGTCGGACTGGCGCGGACCGGTTCAGGAGGAGACCTGGTTCGACCCTAGGAAGCCGTCAGGACCTTGTCAAGACAAAAGGCCCAGTCCGCTGCCGCCGTGGATCAGGTCGCGAGGCGGGGCGACGCGGGAGGACGCAGCCCGCAGGAGGCGGACCCGGGGAGCGGCGCGGGGACCCAGCGGCCGGAGGAACGAAGGGGCCGGGAATGGAGACGGGGGCCGGCCCGATGCAATCGGCACCGGGACCACCGAATACGGAGGGGGAGACGCCGTGAGGCGTCTCCCCCCGTGCCGCGAAACCGCCCGGCGATCAGAACGTGTAGGTCGCGCTGACCTTCGGGAACATCTCGCTGGTGCTCGTACCGCTGATGAGGTACGGGCCGTTGTGGAAGAAGCTCTGGTTCAGCGTCGCATCGAGCTGCAGCGTGCCGAGCTTCACACCGGCGCCCATGTTCATCGCGTACCAGGAGTGGTGGTCCTTCTCCTCGCCCTTCGAGTTCGGGAACACGTCGGTGTCGTCCTGCGAGTACTTCTGGGTGTAGAAGGAGCCCTGCTGCGCGCCGAAGCGCAGCGTCAGCCACGGGTTCACATGCGTCTCGAGGGCGGCAAACAGGATCGGCATGTAGGTGTCGTCGTACTTGTAGTCGTACACCGAGTACGCGCCGTAGTCCTCTTCGCTGGTCGAGAAGTCGTTGTACTTGTAGGAGTAGTTCGTGGCCCCGAAGGTGGCGCCCAGCACGAACAGGTCGTTCTGGTTCAGCGCCCAGTTGCCCGCCAGGCCGAGCTGCCAGCCGGAGCGGCTGATCTCGTAGGGATCGAACTTCACCGGCGGATCGTAGTTCGGGTCCGAGACCTTGAGGTCGGAGTTGATGTTGAAGTAGCGGAACACCGGCACCACGGTGATGTTCGGCTGCCACTGCCACAACGCGCGCGCCGCCAGCAGGTAGGAGGCCCCGCCGTCGTTCTCGAACTTGACGCCGGTCGTGTCCTTGACCTCGTAGGTGCGGCTCTGGAACGTGCCACCCAGCTCGAGGGCGAGCGTCGGGCTGCACTCGTAGCCGATGCCGCCGGCGAAGCCGAGCACGTTGCGGTGCCAGTTGAGGCTGTACGGGTCCGACGTGTACCAGTAGTCGCCGGTCAGCTGCTCCCAGCCGTACTCGTCCTCGACCAGGGCGTCGCTGGACTCGTACTTGGCGTAGGCGCGGTTCAGCCGCAGACCCAGGGACATGGCGCCGAACTTCTTCCCCCACATGATGTCGAAGGAGTGGCTGCCGTTCTCGTTGTTGTCCCACGCCCAGTCGGCGTCCACGTAGGTGTTGGCGTCGGCCTGGCCGAGCTGGCCCATCTCCTCGCGGAGGTGGATGCCGAAGGTGCCGTAGCGGCCGTCCCACAGATTGCTGATGAACGCGCCGACCGCACGGTCCTGGGTCTGGGAGTCGGTGTCCCAGTTGCCCAGCTCACCGTAGACCAGGTTGCCGATGCAGCAGAGGTTCGACAGGTAGGTGTAGACGTTCGTGTAATCCTTGATGTAGTCGCCCTGGATCCCCAGCCCGTCCACGCGAGCCGGCGAGGCCACGGCCACGACCGGGAGCGCGACGAGGAGGAGAGAGGCCAGGAGCAACCACTTCACGACGCGAGAACTCATTGGATCAGCCTCCTTGCTTCGAGAGAGCCACGGACCAACAAAACCGACGTGCCGCCGGCCCGGATGACCGGGGCAGTGCCACGTACTCGGTTCGGAGCCCCACCTCCTTTCGCAAGTCGTCTTAGGATTGTCTCCACAAGGCAAAGGCTCCACCGCCTCCGTGCGGATGGAGCTGAGAAGAAGCAGCCACAGGACCTCGGGGTTCGCACCTCAGGTCCTGGCACACGCCCGCAGGGAAGGTAGGGAAAGCCCCGAAACGCTGTCAAGCCGATTCTGGCCTCCGCGGCACCCACGGGCCTGCCAGCAAACCGGACTCAGCCGGCCTGCGCCACCCGCGGGACATCTGCCATAGTCCGCTGTCCCACAGCACGTTACCTGGCTCGCAGGAACCGATCCTCACCATGCCGCGACAGTGGGCGAAGTAGC
>CAYNPF010000140.1:0-6200 GCA_964398895.1 uncultured bacterium | reverse complement strand
CGGCCGCGTGGGACGAGGGCATGCCCCCGGTCTGGACGAAGCGGCGGAGATTCCAGCGGCGGTGGGTGACATAGAAGGAGACGCCCTTGTAACCCTGGACGAGGACGCCGACGATCAGTGCGATCCAGAAGGGTGTCGTGGTCCGCTCTCCGGTTCGTGTCCCGGCGCCGGGCCGGGTCGGATCCCGGCCGCTCGGCGGCCCTGTGACCCTCGAAGATAAGGGTCGCAGCGGGCGGCGGCAAGCCGGGCCGCCGCCCGCTCCCGCTTCAGCGTTCGCGCACCGCGACTGCGTCCAGCAGCGCCAGCAGCCGCGCCGGACGCTGGCTGTGCAGGCCGATCGCCCGGCGGGCCGAGTCGAGCAGCGCGTCCGCGCGCCGCCGGGCCGCCGCCGCGCCGGCGACTCCGGGATAGGTGGCCTTGCCGCGGGCGGCGTCGGTGCCGGTGCGCTTGCCCAGCCGGCGCAGCGAGGAGTCCGTGTTGAGCAGGTCGTCGTGGATCTGGAAGGCGAAGCCGACGAGTCGGCCGGCGTCGTCGAGCACGTCGGTGCTCGCGCGATCGGCACCGCCGGCGATGGCCCCCAGCGCGAGACAGGCGCCCATGAGCGCGCCGGTCTTGCGGGTGTGGATGGCCTCGACGTCGGCGAGACGGACGCGGCGACGCTCGGCGGCCATGTCGAGCGCCTGGCCGCCGACCAGGTCGTCGGCCCCGGCGGCGTGCGCCAGGCGCCGCACCGCCTCGACCACGCGGCCGGGCGGCACGCCGGCGCCGTCGAGCATGGTCAGCTCCTCGAAGGCGAAGGCGAGCAGCGCGTCGCCGCTCAGCACGCCCAGCGCCTCGCCGAACTTGCGATGCGTGGTCGGGCGGCCGCGGCGGAAGTCGTCGTCGTCCATTGCCGGCAGGTCGTCGTGCACCAGCGAGAAGGCGTGCACGCACTCGACCGCCACCGCCGCCGGCAGCGCGTGGAACCAGTCACCACCCACCGCGTCGCAGGCCAGCAGCACGAGCTGCGGCCGCAGCCGCTTGCCGGGGCCGAGCGCGGCGTAGCGCATGGCCTCGCGCAGGCGGCGCGGGCCCGGGCAGCGTTCGGACAGCGCGTCGCGGAAGTAGATCTCGAAGGCGTCCGCCAGCGAGGCGAGCGGGCGGACCCGCGGCGCGCGGACCTTCGAGGCGCGGGCCTTCGCCGCGCGGGCGGGGCGGCGCTTCACGGGGCGGGCCATCAGAAGGGCAGCTCGCCGGGGCCCGACTGCGGCGACCGGGACGGGGCGCGGGGCGGCCGGGGACCGCGCGGCGCCTCGCCCGGCGTCTCGCCCTCCAGCTCCATCGGCTCGGTGACGGGCTCGCCGTCCTCCCCCGCCGCCAGGCGCTCGATCCGCTTCTGCGCCTCGTCGAGGGTCTGGGTGAGCCGGCGCGAGAGCTTCACGCCCTCCTCGTAGCAGGCGATGGACTGCTCGAGCGACAACTCGCCGCCCTCGAGCTGCTCGACGATGGCCTGCAGGCGCTCGACCGCCGCCTCGAAGCTGAGCGTGGCGGGATCGGGCGTACCGGCGGCCGGGGTCTTCTCACGTGCCATCATTGCCTCCCGGGCGGACCTCTTCCACGCGCGCGTCGGCCTCCCCGCGCGCGAACTCGATGGTGAGTCTCTGGCCGGCGCTGAGCGCGCCGGCGACGCGGACGAGGGTACCGTCGGCGGCGCGCACCAGGCAATAGCCGCGTTCCAGCACCCGGCGCGGCGAGAGCGCGCGCAGGCGATCCGACAGCGCGCCGCTCAGCCCGCGGTACGCCTGGCCGCGGCGGATCAACGCGCCGTTGAGCTGATCGCGCAGGTCGTCGAGCACCTCGCGCTGCGCCTCGAGCGTGCGCGGCCAGCCGCGCAGCCCGTAGGCGGCGGCGAGCCGCTCGACCCGCTCGCGCGCCCGCTCGAGGCGGTCGCCCAGCGCGTCGTGCAGCCGGTCGAGCAGCTCGTCCACGCGCTGCTGCAGGTGGCCGACCACCTCGCCCTGCCGGCGGAAGCCGTAGTGCTCGGTGAGGGCGGCGGCCTGCTGGCGACGCAGCCGCACCGCCTGGCGCGCCGCGCGCTCGAGCCGTCCCTCCCACTGCGCCACGCGGTGCGCGATCTCGGCCCGGTCCGGCACCGCCAGCTCGGCGGCGTTGGAGGGCGTGGCGGCGCGCACGTCGGCGACCAGGTCGGCGAGGGTGACGTCCACCTCGTGACCCACTGCCGAGATCACCGGCAGCCGGCAGGCGGCGATGGCCCGCACCACCGGCTCCTCGTTGAAGGCCCAGAGGTCCTCGAGCGAGCCGCCCCCGCGGCCGACGATGAGCAGGTCCACGCCGGCCCAGCGGTCGAAGCGCGCGACCGCCTCGGCGATCTCCGCCGCGGCGCCCTCGCCCTGCACGCGCACCGGGGCCAGCACGATGCCGATCCCCGGCCAGCGGGCCCGCAGCACCTTGACCAGGTCGCGCACCGCGGCGCCGCTGGGCGAGGTGACCAGGCCGACGCGGCGGGGGAAGCGCGGCAGCGGGCGCTTGCGCGCCTCGTCGAACAGGCCCTCGGCGGCGAGCCGCTGCTTGAGCTGCTCGAGCGCCAGCAGCAGCGCGCCGATGCCGGCCGGGCGCAACTCGTCCACGACGAGCTGGTAGCGGCCCTGCGGTTCGTAGACGGTGACGGCGCCGAAGGCCTCGACCGCCACGCCGTCGCGGGGCTCGAACGCCAGCCGGGCGGCCCGCCCCTTCCACATGACGCAGCCGAGCAGCGCGTTCTCGTCCTTCAGGTTGAAGTAGAGGTGGCCGCTGCCGTGGCGCTTGAACCCGCTGACCTCGCCCTTCACCCACACCGCCGGGAAGGCCTCGGCCAGCGTGCCCTTGATCTGCGCGGTGAGGGCCGAGACGGAGAGGATGCCCTCCGGCTCCGGGGCGGCGGACATCAGGAGGCCGGCCGGCCCGCCGCGGCGCGCACGGTGTTGTGCAGGAGCATCGCCACGGTCATCGGGCCCACGCCGCCCGGCACCGGCGTGATCGCACCGGCGACCCGCGAGACCGAGCCGAATTCGACGTCGCCGGCGGTGCGCGTCCCGCTGCGCCGGGTCGGGTCGGGCACGCGGTGGATGCCGGCGTCCACGACCACCGCGCCGCGACGGACCCACTCGGCGGTGACGAACTCGGGGCGGCCGATGGCGCAGACCAGCACATCGGCACGGGCGGCCAGCTCGCGCAGGCCGGGCCCGCTGGCGCTGTGCCCCACCGTCACCGTCGCGTCCACGCCCTTGCGCGACAGCAGCGCCGAGAGGGGGCGGCCGATCAGGTTGCTGCGCCCGAGCACCACGACGTGGCGCCCGGCCAGCGGCACCTCGTGGTGGCGCAGCAGCTCGAGGATGCCGAGCGGCGTGCAGGGCACGAAGGCCGGCAGGCCGGCGGCGAGGCGGCGGACGTTCACCGGATGGAAGCCGTCCACGTCCTTGGCGGGCGGCACGGCCTCGAGCACGGCGTGCGGATCGGCCGGGCCCATCATCGGCAGTTGCACGAGCACGCCGTGCACGCCGGGGTCGTCGCCGAGTTCGCGCACCCGCGCGACCACCGTGGCGGTGTCGGCGCCCCCGGGCAGCAGGGCGTCCACGACGCGGATGCCGACCTCGGCGCAGGCGGTGCGCTTGCGCTTCAGGTAGATCTGCGAGGCCGGGTCCTCGCCCACCGCGACCAGCGCCAGGGTCGGCTCGATCCCCTCGGCGCGCAGGCGCTCGACCTCGGCGTGCGCGGCCATGCGCGCGGTCGAAGCCGGGGCCTCGCCGTCGAGCAGGCGCAGGCCGGCGGGCGCCTCGGTCGGCGGCACCGGCACGGCGATGCGCCGGATGGCGACGGCGCGGCCGCTGGCCGCATCGAGGCTCACGAGCACGCCGTTCAGGCGCAGGTCGCCGCTCGCCGGGCTGAGGCGCTGGGGCATCAGGGTGAGGAAGCGGCCCAGCGCGGCGGTGCGGTCCATGCCGATGACCGAGTCGAAACCGCCGGTCATGCCGGCGTCGCAGAGGAACGCGGTGCCGCCGGGCAGCACGCGCTCGTCGGCGGTCTGCACGTGGGTGTGCGTGCCGACGAGCGCGCCGACACGGCCGTCGAGGTGCCAGCCCATCGCCACCTTCTCGG
This sequence comes from uncultured bacterium, assembly GCA_964398895.1. Classification (GTDB taxonomy): domain Bacteria; phylum Eisenbacteria; class RBG-16-71-46; order RBG-16-71-46; family RBG-16-71-46; genus JANXPZ01. The sequence continues at coordinate 2,066 of CAYNPF010000140.1, read as the reverse complement.
CGGTGGTCTCGGCGTGGAAGTCCACGAACACGACCTGGCAGCGTCCTTCGAGCTCGGCGAGCACGCGGTCCATGGCGCGGAAGGGGCAGTCCGCCTCCTTCATGAAGACGCGCCCCAGCAGGCTGACGACGCCGACCGTGGTGCCGTCGGCGGCGTGGAAGATGCGCGCGCCCTCCCCCGGCGTGCCGGGCGGCAGGTTGGCGGGCCGCACCAGCCGCGGTTCGTCGGCGACGTAGGCCACGCTCTCCTTGCGGTCCCAGAGGTGGTTGCCGCCGGTGAAGACGTCCACGCCGGCGGCGGACAGCGCCTCGGCGGAGTCGCGGTTGAAGCCGAAGCCGCCGGCGGCGTTCTCGACGTTGGCGATCACCAGGTGCGCGTCGTGGCGCTCGCGCAGCGCCGGCAGCAGGGCCCGCACCGCGTCGCGGCCCGGGGAACCGATGATGTCGGCGATGAAGAGGATGTTGAGCATGGATCCCCGGAGGGTGTCAGTCGGAGTGCGGCCGCAGGAGGAACAGGTTCATGGTTGTGTCCCCGATCCCGGCGTTGACCTGGTTGGGCGTGTCGGGCGGCGGCTGCACCCACCACTCGCCGTTCACCACGAACTTGAAGGGGACCGTGTCGCGGTCCGCCACGGCCGAGAGCGGGCAGCGCAGCGTCCAGCCGCTGCCGGGCCCCGGGTGCAGCGGCCACGCCTCCGCCGACCACTGGTTCCAGGGGCCGGCGACCGTGACCTCGCGGATGCGCAGCTCGGAGAGCCGCATCCAGCGCGAGGTGCGCCCGTTCACCACCATGCGGTAGCGGGCGGGCTGGAAGCGGAACAACACCGTGTCGCGGGCCACACGGCAGCCGAGCGGGGCAGCCGGGGCCGCCGACGCGTTGGACAGCGGGGGGAACATCACCAGAGCGAGCACCAGGGCCAGGTACCGCATGGGATTCCTCCTCCTCTCCGATCGGGCCCGGGTCCTACTTGGCGTAGTCCACGGCCCGCGTCTCGCGGATGACCGTGACGCGGATCTGGCCCGGGTACTCCAGCTCCTTCTCGATGCGGCGCGCGATCTCGGTGGCCAGCACCTGGGCGCGGTTGTCGTCCACCTTGTTGTGTTCGACCATGATCCGCACCTCGCGCCCGGCCTGGATGGCGTAGGACTTCTCCACCCCGGGGAAGGTGTTGGCGATCTTCTCGAGCGCCTCGAGCCGCTTGATGTAGACCTCGAGGCTCTCGCGCCGGGCCCCGGGGCGGGCCCCGGAGATGGCGTCGGCGGCCGAGACCAGCACCGGCCACAGGCTGCCGCCGGCGTAGTCGTCGTGGTGGTAGCCGATCGCCTCCAGCACCGGCTGCGGCTCGCCGTAGCGCTGAGCCACCTCCATGCCGAGCTGCGGGTGCGTGCCCTCGTGGTCGTGGTCGAGCGCCTTGCCGATGTCGTGCAGCAGGCCGCAGCGCTTGGCCATCTTCTGGTCGAGGCCCAGCTCGGCGGCGATCATGCCGGCGAGGTGGGCCACCTCGATGGCGTGGTTGAGGATGTTCTGGCCGTACGAGGTGCGGTAGTGCAGGCGGCCGAGCAGGTTCTGCAGCTCGGCGTGGATGCCGGGGATGCCGACGTCGAGGCAGGCGGTCTCGCCCAGCTCGCGGATGCGGTTCTCGACTTCGGCCTTCACCCTGGCCACGACCTCCTCGATGCGCGCCGGGTGGATGCGCCCGTCGGCGACCAGCCGCTCGAGGGCGAGCCGCGCGATCTCGCGGCGCACCGGGTCGAAGCCGGAGAGGATGACCGCCTCGGGCGTGTCGTCAATGATGACGTCCACGCCGGTGATCACCTCGAAGGAGCGGATGTTGCGGCCCTCGCGGCCGATGATGCGTCCCTTCATCTCGTCGCTGGGCAGCTGCACGACCGACACCGCCGTCTCGGAGACGTGGTCGGCGGCGTAGCGCTGGATGGCCAGTCCGATGATCTTGCGGGCGTCGCGCTCGGCGTTGCGCTGGGCGGTCTCGCGGATCTCCGTGACGCGGCGGGCGGCCTCGGCGCGCGCCTCGTTCTCGACGTTGGCCATGAGGCGGCCGCGCGCCT
>CAYNPF010000139.1:0-6226 GCA_964398895.1 uncultured bacterium | reverse complement strand
GCCTACGAGATCCTCAAGGGCGTGGTGGACGAGGTCACCGCCTGGGCCGGCGAGCGCGGCGCGGGGGACGACCTGACGATGGTGGTGCTGAAGGCGCGCCCCGAGTAGGCGGAGGCCGCGCGGCGCGCACCTTTCGGCGTTCTCCTTCGAGTAGCACTCGAAGTGCACGGGCCTTGATTCCGCGGGCCGTCCTCGATAAGCTGCGTCATCCCATCGGCATCCCCCGTCCCGGAGCCTGTCCCGTGCGTCCTGAAACCGTCCGTCCCGTGCCGTCGTCCGTTCCCGTTCCGTTCCCCCTGGCCGCACCGCGCGCCGGCGCCGGGAGGCGGTCGTGAGCGGCCCGACCGCGGCGGGGAAGACCGGGCGGATCCTCTCGGGGATGCGGCCGACCGGGCGCATGCACCTGGGCAACTACGTGGGCGCGCTCGAGAACTGGGTGCGCCTGCAGGATGCCGGCTGGCGGAACTTCCACATGGTCGCCGACTGGCACATGCTGACCACCGGCTACGAGGACACCTCGCGGCTGCAGGCCGACATCCAGGACATGATCCTCGACTGGCTGGGGGCGGGCCTCGACCCGGAGAAGAGCGTCATCTTCCTGCAGTCCGAGGTGAAGGAGCACGCCGAGTTGCACCTGCTCCTGTCCATGCTCGCGAGCAAGGCGCGGCTGGAGCGCGTCCCCACGCTCAAGGAGCAGATCAAGGACCTGCACCTCGACGAGCAGACCATCTCGTACGGGCACCTCGGCTACTCGGTGCTGATGGCGGCGGACATCCTGCTCTACCGCGCCACCCACGTGCCGGTCGGGGAGGACCAGATCCCGCACGTCGAACTGACCCGCGAGCTGGCGCGGCGCTTCAACTTCGTCTTCTGCCAGGAGCGCGAGCCGGTGCTGGTCGAGCCCGAGGCGGTGCTGACCGCCTTCGCGCGGCTGCGTGGCCTGGACGGCAACCGCATGAGCAAGTCGGTGGGCAACACCATCCTGCTCACCGACACGCCGGAGGAGATCCAGCGCAAGGTGAAGTCGGCCTACACCGACCCGAAGAAGATCCGCGCCACCGATCCCGGCCGGCCCGAGGCGGATCTCACCGAGCTGGGCGAGGACGGCCGCCCGCTGCACGCCGGCTGCGTGGTCTTCGAGTACCACCGCAAGTTCAACCCCGATGGCCTCGCCGAGGTGAAGCGCAAGTGCCTGGCCGGCGAGTTGCCCTGCGTGCCCGACAAGCGGGACCTGGCGCAGCGGCTGAGCGACGCGCTGGCGCCGATCCGCGAGCGGCGGGCGGAGTACGCCGCCCGTCCCGAGCGGGTGCGCGAGATCGTCGCCGAAGGCAACCGCCGCGCCCGCGAGGTGGCGGCGGCGACCATGGCCGAGGTGCGCGACGCCATGCGTCTGCGTCCCAGGTGGCTGGAGGGCGGTTGAGCCCGCGCGAGCGGAAGAGCCCGGCCGCGGTGGTGACCGCGGTGCCGCCCGCGCCGACCGAGGCCGAGCCGATCGAGGCCGCGGCCGTGGCGGAGGCGGCGCCGACCGACGAGGCGCCGATCGACGAGGCGCCGATCGAGATGTCGGCCCCCGACGCGGCTCCCGCGCCGGCGACGGGCGAGCCGGCGGTGCCCGGGCGCCAGACGGTCACCATCAAGCTGGCGCGCTTCGAGGGGCCGCTCGACCTGCTGCTCCACCTGATCAAGCGCGACGAGATTGACATCTACGACATCCCGATCGCGCACATCACCCAGCAGTACCTCGGCTACCTCGAGCTCATGCGCATCCTCGACCTCGAGGTGGCGGGCGACTTCCTGGTGATGGCGGCCACGCTGATGCGCATCAAGGCGAAGATGCTGCTGCCGCTGCCGGGCCTGGGCGAGGAGGAGGAGGACGAGGGCGACCCGCGCGAGGAGCTGGTGCAGCGGCTCATCGAGTACCGGCAGTTCAAGGAGGCGGCCACCACGCTCAAGGGGTGCGAGGAAGAGCGTCGGCTGCTGCACGAGCGCGGCATGGTCCCGGGCGAGGACGAGATGGGGCCGCTGCCGCTGGCGCCGGCCTCGCTCTTCGACCTGCTCGACGCGCTCAACCGCGTCATGTCGCGGCTGCCGGAGCAGGCGGTCTACGAGGTCCAGGGCGAGATGTACGATCTGGAGGAGAAGATGACCTCGATCGCCCGCCTGGCCGCCGAGCGGGGACGCCTGAGCTTCGAGTCGCTGCTGCTGCGCTGTCGGGTCCGTCTCGAGATGATCGTCACCTTCATCGCGCTGCTCGAGCTCGTCAAGCTCGGGCGGATCGCGGTCGTGCAGGTCGTGGAGTTCGGAGAGATCGAAATCGTCTACCGGCCACCGGAAGGAAGTGATCCTCATGCCGCCCGTGAAACTGCAACCTGCGATTGAGGCGCTGCTGTTCTCCTCGGACCAGCCGCTGCCGCTCACCCTGCTCTGCGAGGCGCTCGAGGCCGGTCCCGAGGAGGTCGGGGCGAGCCTGCAGCGGCTCGGCGAGGAGTACGCCGCGCGCGAGGCGGGCGTCGAACTGCGCGAGATCGCCGGCGGCTGGATGCTGGTGACGACGACGGAGCAGGCGGAGTGGGTGGGCCGGATGCTGCGGGGCAAGCGGCGGATGCGCCTGTCGCGCGCCGCGCTCGAGACGATGGCGATCATCGCCTACAAGCAGCCGGTGACGAAGTCGGAGGTCGAGGCCATTCGCGGAGTGGACTCGAGCGCGGTGCTGGCCACCCTGCTCGAGCGCAACCTCGTGACCATCCGCGGGCGCTCCAAGGTGGTGGGGCGGCCGTTGCTCTACGGCACGACCGTGGAGTTCCTCGACTACTTCGGACTGAAGGATCTCTCGGAGCTGCCGCGGCCCGAGGAGCTGCGGGCGCTGGTCGCCGCGCGCGAGCCCGAACAGCTCGACATGATGGAACTGGAGGTGGTCTCGCAGGTGGCCTCCGACCTGGCGGCGAGCGAGGCGGCGCACCCCGACCTGGTGAGTCGCCACGAGATGTTGCCGATCGAGGCGCCGGCCGCCGAGCCCCCGGTGGACGAGGCGGCTTTCGCGGTGGCCAGCGATCTGGCGTCGGGGGACGAGCCCTCGCTGAGCGACGCGGCGCCCGAGCCGGAGGCGCCCGAGGCGGCCGACGAGGCCGAGACGACCGGGGAGCAGCCGGCCCGGTTCGTGGACGAGGAGTGAGCATCCGCCTCAACAAGCTGCTGGCGCGGCGCGGCGTGGGCGCGCGGCGCAAGTGCGACCAGCTCATCCAGCAGGGCGTGGTGCGCGTGAACGGCCGCGTCGTGCGCGAGCCGGGGGAGCAGGTCGAGCCGGAGCGCGACCGCATCACGGTGGATGGCCGGCCGCTGGCCGCGGCGGCGGCCCCGCGCTACTACGTGCTCAACAAGCCGGTCGGGGTCATCACCACCCTGGAGGATCCCGAGGGCCGCCGCACCATCCGCGACCTGATGCCGCCGGGGCCGCGCCTCTTCCCGGTCGGGCGTCTCGACGCCGACACCAGCGGGCTGCTCATCCTCACCAACGACGGCGAGCTGGCCCACCGGCTCATGCACCCGCGCTACGGCGTCTACAAGACCTACCGCGTGCGGCTCGATCGCGCGCCCGGGGAGTCGGCCCTGCGCCGGTTGCAGGAGGGCGTGGAGTTCGAGCCGGGGGTGCGCAGCAGTCCGGCGCGCGTGCGGGTGCTCTCCGACGTCGAGGGCGACGCGCTGCTCCAGATCGAACTGCACGAGGGGCGATACCGCCAGGTGCGGCGCATGTGCGAGGCGGTGGGGCTGGCGGTGCGGGCGCTGCACCGCTCGGCCTACGGGCCGCTGCGTCTCGGTCCGGTGCAGCGCGGCATCTGGCGCGAGCTCTCGGACGAGGAGGTGAGCCGGTTGCGTGCGGCCTCGGCGCGCCCGCGTCCGCGACCGCGAGCGGGCTACGTGAACCCGCGCGCCATGGGTGACGCGCCGGAACGGCTGGCCCGCCGCCTGGGGAGTCTGGGCGTGGGAGAGGAGCGTCACGAGCGTCCGTCGGCTCCCGCCCGCGAGGAGCGTCCGTACCCTTCGGCGCGCAGGGAGCGTCCGTCGAGTCCCCGGCGAGGGGAGCGTTCGTCCGCGTCCGAGCGCGGAGAGCGTCCATACCCTTCGGCCCGCAGGGAGCGTCCGTTGGCTCCTGCCCGCGAGGAGCGCTCGCATGCTCCAGCGCGAAGGGAGCGGCGTCCCATGCCGGCTGCGGCCGGGAGGTCCTTCCGCGGTGCCCAATCCCCGCAGGGTCCCGATCGGCGCGAGCGGTCATCGCGGGGTCCCGATCGTCGCGAGCGGCCGTCGCGGGGTCCCGAACGGCGCGAGCGCTCATCGCGGGGTCCCGATGCTCGCGAGCGGTCGCCACGGGGTCCCGATCGTCGCGAGCGGCCGTCGCGGGGTCCCGAACGGCGCGAGCGCTCATCGCGGGGTCCCGATCGTCGCGAGCGCTCGTCGCGAGGTCCCGATGCTCGCGAGCGGTCGCCACGGGGTCCCGATCCTCGCGAGCGGTCGTCCCGTGGAGAGCGTCCGCGTCAGCGCAGGGACGCGTCCCGGAGCCGGGCCGCGAGTTCCGCCGGACCGACCCGGGGGCCGATTGCCCGTCGGGGCGGCGAGTCCTCCCGTCGCAGCGGCCCCGGGACTGGTCGCCGGCCGGGGGTGGCGCGGCAGGGTCGTTCGGGGCGCGGTCCGGGGCAGGGCCCCCGGCGTGCTGGGCGCGGGGGCGCAACCGGGCGGGGCCCGGCGCGTCGCGGCCGTCGCTGAAGCGCCGGAAGAGCTCGTTCCGCCACCGCCTGAAGCCGATCCTGTCCAAGGGATTGCGCCTGTCGGCCCGGGCCGCCGCCAGGCGGCCCGGGATTCCTCCTCCGCGCCCGATTCGCGGAACGGTTCATGCCCCCCAACTCGGTCGAGAGACCGTGCGCGCCGGGATGGCGCACACCCCACGGCAGGGACCGCTCCCGAATTCCTGGCCCCCACGGGCCGGAGGAATGGCTCATGCAGCTCGATCGTGTCCCGCCGCGCCGGATCGCTCCCGGGTCGCCGGTGGCGGCCGGGACCGACGATCCGGGAACGATCCCGATCCCCGTCGGGGTATGTCCCCTCGACCGCATCGAGGGGGACGGGGCGGGCGAGACGCCGCCGCGCCGCGTCCATGTCCGGCAGGGCCTGTTGATCGGGCTGCTCGCCTTCGCGCTGCTCGGCCAGGGCGAGCGCTGCCAGGTGGACCCGCGCTTCGGCACGCCCAGCGCGACGCTGGCCACGTACTGGTCGGCGCTGCGGGACGGGGATTCCGAGACCGCCGCCGAGTGCATGCTCGAGGAGGTCCCGGGGCAGCCGTTCCCGGGCATGCTCTGGTTCATGCCACCGACCCGCGAGGTGCGGCTGGGGGAGTTCCGGTCGGTGCCGGTCTCGGCCGGTCACCTGTACGTGACCTACGAGGTGCGGTTCCGCCCGCTCGGAACGCTGCAGGATCAGCGCTTCGAGACCGGTCACGAGCTGGTGCGGATGCACGGCGGCTGGCGCATCGCCCGCGGCCTGGGCCAGGCCAGCCTGCCGGAGTGGCAGCCGATCCCCCGAGCGGTTGACAGTTGAGCGAGCGCGCCCGTACGCTCGGCGCTCGTTCCACGTACCTTCCAGGCACCGCGAGGCAAGTCCGATGCGGACACGCGTCGTCGTCACCGTGCTGCTGGCCCTCCTCGTCCTGGCCGTCCCGGCCGGGGCCACGAAGTACGCCGGCGAGTTCCTGAAGATCCAGGTCGGCGCGCGAGCGCTGGGCATGGGCGGCGCGTTCACGGCCGTCGCCGACGACGCCACCGCGCCCTACTGGAACCCCGCGGGCATGGTGTACCTGCCCTACCGCGAGGTGATCCCGCAGCACCAGGAGAAGTTCGGGAACCTCGCCAACCACGACTTCCTCGGCGGGGTCTGGCCCCTCGGCGGGCCGACCGGGCACAACGCCGCGCTCGGCGTGGGGCTGGTGCGCTTCGCCGTGGACGACATCCCGATCACGCCGCGTCCGGGTTCGCTGCGCCCGGGGGTCGACTTCCTCGACTACGGGCTCGACAAGGATCCGACCACGCCCGACGAGGGGCAGGCCGACGGCGTGTGGGAGCGCGGTGAGCTGTTGCTGCTCGATCCCGACGACCTCTACATGGCGAGCAGCAGCGACATGGCGATGATCCTCTCGTACGCGCGCCAGCGCGGTCAGCGGCTGGCGATCGGGGGGAGCCTG